>JAHYIU010000044.1 GCA_019429425.1 Candidatus Syntrophosphaera sp. | reverse complement strand
TACTATCCCCTGGTCTACGCCGATTGCTTCCGCCGCAAAAACGACGCACTGATGAGCTATTTCACCCGCATCTACGACGGCTACTGGTTCAAATTCTGCCTCATCATCCGCCTCTCCAAGATCACGCCCCCGGAATGGGACCGCGCCGCCGCCTCAGGTGACTACGAAGCCCTCTTCCGCGCCAACCCCGTGGACCTGGATACCGCCGCCCAAGCCTGGACTCTCTGCCACTTCTACATGAAAAACGTCGAACCCCTCCTCGCCCTCATGGACGAAAAGGACAAGCTCGCCTGCGAACGCAAGGTCGTCGAAACCCTGATGAACAAATTCGGCGGCCGGGCCAAACACTCCGAACTGATGAACGCCTGCCACATGCGCAAACGCGAATTCCAGGAAACCATCGCCAGCCTCATCGACCGCGAGGCCATCACGGTCGAAAGCTACTCCCAATACAACCACACCGGAAAACTCTATGTGCTGAACCGGGCGATAATCGAATCCTGGGGGAAATAACATGAGCGCCAGAGGAAGATCGCCGCCCTAACTGACACGCCCCCTGCCGCTGTCATCCCGGGCTACCTGGAGTCGAGCGAGGAACGAGCATGGACTACAGGAACACCCCAGCCTCAACCTCACTGTCATCCCGGGCTCCGGGGCCCTCGCCGCACAACTTGTTTGGGTGGTGGGGTGGTTGACCCGGGATCCAGTCTTTTGATATCAAACAAGGAGGACAAGCATGAGGCAGATAAAATCAACTATAGCATTAGAAGTCCACATAATCTCCCATTTATCCAACTTGCTCCCTTCTTTGTTGTTTACGTTTTATAATCTTAATGTGTTAAATAGGAGTATTCAATGAATTAGTAATTTACTTGTTCTGTGATCTGCTTTGACACCCCTTCCAGATAGATTGTCCACATTTTTTTCCCACCGTTTTGATTGTATACTCCAACCATGTGTTTATCGTAAAAATCTGTTGTTTTTTTATCTGCTCTCTCATTCAGAACTGCGTCTCTTGATTCAATAGCTTTTATATCGTCATAGACAGAGATGACTGCGAAATTATGATTGCGGCTATCGTATTCGAGGGTTTTTCCCAACTTCAGCATGTCATCCAAGTTCCTTTTATCTGGAGATATCAACACTAGTTTTCCCCAGCCACGTCCTTGTATT
Organism: Candidatus Syntrophosphaera sp.; assembly: GCA_019429425.1. NCBI lineage: Bacteria > Pseudomonadati > Candidatus Cloacimonadota > Cloacimonadia (SeqCode) > Cloacimonadales (SeqCode) > Cloacimonadaceae (SeqCode) > Candidatus Syntrophosphaera > Candidatus Syntrophosphaera sp. The sequence goes on along the minus strand of JAHYIU010000044.1, from coordinate 18,897 downwards.
TCCCAGCGTTTGACCACCTTATACTCAACCAATTCAGGTATGTTTGCCGGTTTATACCCTCCCTTATTGGATGAATCCATTGCCTTGAATACGGCGTGAATCAAAAAAGGCAGGAGTATTGCCGCCAACAATATGAAGATGATCAGATCACATCCGCTGGCCTTTAATTTCTTGCCGCAATGAGGGCACACCTTCGCGCTGCTGCTAACCTCACCCCCGCATTCATTGCATTTTTTCAAAGCCATGTTTCCTCCATTTGTTTTCAAAACTCTGAAATCAAATAAGAACTTTTTTCTTTTTAATAACTGCGCATTCTACATATGGCTCAACTAGGGTTTATTGCTCATGCCTTCATACATAACCACGGCATCCAGCAGTTCATGAGCGTGCTTATATATATCATCCAGGGATTCCAACTCGTGTTTAGTTTCCTTTTTCCCTTCGCCGATGGTGTAGAGGTATTTCTTTTTCCCGTCCAGATACAATCTGCAGATCGGTTTGCGGTTGTTGTTATCCAGCAGGATGCCAAAGTAGGATTTCGTGTCGCGATGGAACACCCTGTTTAGCGGTATCTTTTGGGAGAGGATGGCCTTGACGATGTAGAAGGCTTCCATTTCTTCAAGAGTGGTAACGATCCCATCATCTTTCTGAGGGGCTTTGTCTTTGTTTTCCAACGCTTTCTTCTCCTCTTCCTCCTTTTCTTTGTTCAGGACTGTTTTCAGGCGTTCAGTGATTATCTCGCTGATGACCGCGTTGAATGATTTCCTGGTTAGCTCAGTGAACTGTTCGAGTACATGTGCCATCATTTTCCCGGTATAAACAGTTTTGGCCAAATGTCTCACCAGGCCCTCGCTGGGATTGGACATCTCCGCCTTGATAAGCGATTTCAATTGGTTGGTGTACTGCAGCTCACTCGCGGTGCTGAGAACGTTGTCGATGTCGAAATAGGATTTATGGAATTTCTTCAATTCGTCGATCTCATTCTCTTTGATATCGGTCATGTTGATCTCGAAGAAAGGCTTTTCATCCATCTTGTTCGGTGCCTTGAGATCGGTATAAAACCTATAGATGATGCCATTGGTGAGGATCCCGAATCTTGCCCCGGACACGTGAAAATACCTAAGAAGCTGACCTTCATGGACGTTCAGATCGTGCCCGCAATGTTTGCATTCGATCAAGATCATTGGCTTGCCTTCCTTAAAGATGGCATAATCTATCTTTTCCCCTTTTTTCGTGCCTATGTCGCAGACGAATTCCGGAATAACTTCCATGGGATTGAAAATGTCATAGCCCAATGCCATGATCAAGGGCATGATGAAGGCGTTCTTGGTCGCTTCTTCGGTCTGGATTTGTTTTTTGAGTTTTTCGATCCTGTCAGACAGCTGTATGATCTGGTCTTTGAAATCCACTTGTTCCTCCCAAGGGTTTTTTTACAAATCAAATGAATCTTTGAAATCTGTCAAATAAAAATAACATCCGATATAGGGTGGACGCCCCGAATCAGTCCTTTTCCGGTTCTTTTTTCTTGGTCGCCTTGATCAGCAGGGTGGCAAACTCGCCGCTCAGCAGAGCAAAGAAGCCTGTTCCGGTTATTACCAGAATGGCTGAAACGATCCTGCCGTCGGAGGTGACCGGATGTACGTCTCCATAGCCAATGGTCGTGAGCGTGGTGAAGGCCAGCCAGATCGCGTCCCCAAAGGAATGGAGGCCGGGATTCACACCCACCTCATATCGGTTGTAAGCCAGGGAGCAATAGCCAAAAATGATCAGCAGGCAGATCATGTAGAAAGCCAAGGCCGATTCCATCGGTTTCTTCTGGAAAGCCTTGAACAGTCCCACGATCCCGCGAAATCCGCGCAGAAAACGGAATATCCGGAACACGCGCAGGAACCTGAGACTGGGGATGAAGGGGATGGCCGAGACCAGGTCAAAAATATGATATAGGAAATAGCGGCCCTTCTTTTCCGCCTTGATGAAGAAGTAGAGCCAGTCGCCCAGGAAGATCAGGCAGATGAAAAAGTCGATCACCGTCACGATCTGGAGCAGCTTGGGCGGGAATTCGAGAATGAATTCCAAAGAGAGTTCGATCAGAACATACAGTGACAGGAAGAAGATGAAGTATTTATAGAGGCTTTGTTTGTCTTTCATTGTTCAAAGCTGATGTTCGTTTCGTATTGAGGCAATTCCTCTCCTCTGTTCAGTTTGTTCTGAAGTTGAAAATAAAGATTCCACTGGCTTGGATTGGAGCTTGTTCGAAAGATCGTTTTCTTTTCCTTGCCTTCGTAGGCTATTGAAAATCCGTCTGTGTATTCTTCCAAGCGGATGATCTTGTTCAATTCGAATTGCTTGGTTTTCGTAGCGCCGATGAATACTATCCTCTTGTTGGTGAAAGTCAATTGCCCTCGGTCGATCTCCTTCATTTCGTCATGCCTTCTGGAAACCGACTGGGATCCGCCCAGATACAAGCCTCTGGCGACCCTGACCGCACCGCCTGCCCGATTGGAAACTGAAACAGACCTTTCCTCCATCATGACCGCGGAATCATCCATGATGTGGGCGGTTTCGCCCTGCTTCAGATTTATCGGGGATTCCGCCTCAGGAAGCTTCTTGTTCTCGTTGGCGTAATTGATTATCGCCCTCAAAATATCATCCCATTGGAGCGATGTCTCATTGCTCTGGGATTGCCTTGCCATTTGCCCTGGCAAGCGTTTTTTCTTATTGTTTAAATACCAAACCACAGCCGCTACAACCACAACCACAATCAAAAGCGGAAGCAGATTGTCCATATTATCCTCCTTCGGACCAAACTCCAATATAAAGTTAGTTTATTCAGACGGGAGAATCGGTCAAGAAATATTTTTGGGAGGTGACATGGTATTATTTTGGCTTTCTTTTCCCAAACAAAGCAGAACCGGCATTGTCCGGGGCGGTCAAGGGGGGTTAACAATCGTAACAATATCACAGGCCAAAAAGGACATTGTGTAGAATTGACTCTCTGTGGCACAATGACTTAGCCCAACTCTAAACAACTCTACACAAAGGCTTGTGTAGAATTGACTCCTTGTCCCACAATGAGTTACAGCAAAAATACACAAAATACCGGGGTAGGAGACCCAGCCCGAAGGGGGCAAGATTCGGAGAAGGGCAAGGTGCAGGAGAGTGTAAGAGCATATCTATTAGTATTATAATAATCTTATATATTACATATAAATATATCTATATATTACATTATATTCTTGCTTAACTTACTGCATGGGCTGTTCCCCGGGACTGGATCACCCCCTCTCCTGTGCCGGCATGTCAACCGCCACCGTTTGCCAGGCGGGGGGACGTACCCCGTTATTTTGTGTATTTTTGCCGTAAGTGCTTGCCCCACAATCACTCAATTCTACACAAGGTCTTGTGAAGACTTGATATTTTTGGTTTTTGAAACGCGTAAAGCTATGTCCCGCAAGCAGTCAACTCTACACAATGCCCACCTGGGGAAGGGCGCGAGGATCCCAGACAATGTAGAATGTAGAATGTACAATGTAGAATTGGCCCGCTGAGCATCATTCATTCTTCATTTTTTCATTCTTCCTTGAACTGGGTAACCCACTATCTATGGAGGGGAAGTTTCCCAAACGGCAAGCGCCCGCCACCCGCTTACCACCCCTCCGGCAAACGCCCAGGCGGCGATTGGTTAGCGAGTGGTGGACGTGAGGCAAATGAATGATGAAGAATGGAAATGTGGAATGTAGAATGAGGTGTTTTAGCGTTTTAGCGTTTTAGCGTTTTAGCGTTTTAGCGTTTTAGCGTTTTAGCGTTTTAGCGTTTTAGCGTGCCACCGGTCTCTTTATCCGTTCAATCCGTATAATCCGTTGAATCCGTAGGAATATCCATTAAATATCTGCGTAAATCTGCGCTTTTTATCTGCGTCATCCGCGGGAAACAACACCCGCGCCAGCCCCTCTTGCCCTTTTGCCCTTTTGCCCTTTTTACAAAACCAAAAAACCAAAGCTACGCAATAAGGAGGAACATTATGCGAGCCTACTTCAAAAACATGATCCAGGCCTACCGCGGCACCTGCGACGGGTTGGTCTATTACTACAACCCTCGTCTGAAGCGCGTGATCGTGCGACCCTGGTTCAAGCCCAGGCCCTGCGAGGCCACCCTGCGCTTCGGGCGCATCGCGAAGAACCTGAAGGCGCTGAAGCCCTCAGAGGGCATGAGAAGCGACCTCAGCGTCTACGTGGACATCCACAACCGCCGCACCGCCAATGAAGACGTGATCCTGCAAAACTGGTACAATGCCTTCACCCGGATGATGTGGAACCTGGCCAAGGAAAGCCCGGAAACCATCGACCTGGAATTCATCTCCAGAACCTACATCGAGCTCCACGACCTGCCCTGCCGCTCTGTCAAAAGAGCCGTGGACGCCGGGCTTCTGGCTCCGTTGAACGGGTATGAGCTGCTCACGCAGGAGATGTGATGGGTTACGCGTTATGCGTTATGGGTTACGCGTTACGGGTTACGCGTTATGCGGGGAGCCATGTAGCCGGAGGATTCCGATCCTCCGCCAGGGAAACGGAGCGGAAGCCCCGCAAGCGGGGGCAGAGCTTTGGAAAGCTCTGGCTACAGGCCCACGCGGGAAAGCGCGGAAAGAAGAGAAAAAACCACGGAAAAAGAAGGTATCAGGATGAGCAGGAATACGATGATCATCAGGATCAGGGGCCAGCCAGCCCCTCCAGGGGCGCCAGAACATAGGCGGGCGGCGTAAGCCCCCGTACCTGGAATGATAACAAGGAAAAGCCCCGGAGGGGCGAAACAACTTAGCCCAGGGTGGAAACCCTGGGTAAGGAAGGATCATGACCCCATCACGGATTCCCCACCCCGCCCCTGTCCGCGGCTCAACAAGAGCCGCGGACAGGGATGGGGTGGGGTTTGACAAATATATGACCATTACCTCATAACCCCAGGGTTGCCACCCTGGGCTAAAATATGCCGCCCCTGCGGGGCTGAAAAGACTGGCTGAAAAGGCGGAACGGCGTCCGCCTGTACTGTACCGGCGTCCGCCTGTACTGTAGCGGCGTCCGCCTGTACTGTAGCGTCGCACGCCGTTGCGACAACATGGCTGGTCTTGGGATATTGCTGGAGTCCATGCTCGTTCCTCGCTCGACTCCAGCGGGTGCGCGGGGGATCGGGAAGCCGAATTCCGATTCGGCGATCGGACGGAGTCCGATTCATCGGTGGAAGGGCTCTGCGAGCCCTGTGGCAAATCGGAATTTGCCACCCCAAAACCCAGCGCCTCCGGGTCTAAAAGACTTCAAGCCCGGGATGACAAAGCGCCCGGGATGAAAAAGCGCCCGGGATGACAAAGCTCATGGGCCTGGCGGAACGGGCGGCTCATGACGAAACAAAAAACCCCGGCCTTTGTGAGCCGGGGAGGGGATGAAGCATTGTCTGTATGGGGAAGAGGCACCTGACGCCATATGGGGATGAGCAACCTGGCGCCGTAGGGGTGAGGATTTACCTGACTGAGATGACTTCCACGACCTCGGGGATCTCTTCCTTGATGATGCGCTCGATGCCGGCCTTAAGGGTGAGGGTGGCCATGGGGCAGCCGTTGCAGGCGCCCTTGAGGCGGACCTCGATCACGTTGTCCTCGCGGATGTTGACCAGTTCAACGTCGCCACCGTCGGCTTTGATCGCCGGGCGAATCTTTTCCAGTATTGCTTCGACGTTTTGTTTTAGTATCATGTTGTTATCCTTATTAACGAGATTATCTTCAGTTTATAAGCTAAGACAAAAAGCGCGGAAGGCAAATCTCCCGCGCCAAATGCAGAACTGATGGGGCTTATTGGGTGATCTGGACGCTCAGGGTGTTTCCCGAGGGATAGATCAGGTCCATGGTGTTGCCGTTGACAGTGGCGATCTTGACGTCCTGCCCGTCGTTGACCATATACCAGGAGCTGTTGTCCGGATTGAACAGGAGGTGGACCTGTTGCCCGGAATTGGCGCCGGCGATCTCATCGATGATGATATTGTTTTTCGTGATGGTGATCTTGTACTCGGCGTCCTCGGTCTGGGCGTATTTGATGACTTCCTCGCCCGGACTCATCGCCATTGGATTTGATCCGGTCCAGAATTCGATCGTGTTGAGGACTAAAAAGTCAATCGAGGTGGCCACCGAATAAACCGGGATCCAGAGCAAGATCCAGAAGATGAGGTTGTTGATGTACTTGTCTCCCAGGGAGCCGTTCCATTCATAGAGTTTGCGGGTGAGGGAGAAGTTGCCATAGCAACTGAAAAGGCTTGCCAGCAGGAATGAGGCAAGTACGAACATGAGCACGACTTTCTTGACTTTTTTCATCAGTTCCTCCACTGAATTTAATTTGAATCCCCTTTGGCAGGGACTTGCTTTGATGTCAAGTAATAAAACGCGGGGATGATCACCAGGGTGAGGAAAGTGGAGACGATCAGGCCGCCGATGATTACGATCCCCATGGGCATGCGCATCTCTTTGCCGGAGGATCCCAGGCCCAGGGCCATGGGCAGCATACCGATCACGATGGACAGGGTGCTTATGATGATGGGCTTGAGTTTGGCCTCGCCGGCTTCCAGAAGCGCGTCATGGGGGCTGATCCCCCTTTTGCGGCGCTGGTTCGCGTAATCGAGAAGGAGGATGGCATTGTTGACCACGATGCCCACCAGCACGATGATGCTCATCATGGAAACGATATTCAGGCTCTGCCCGCTGATCAGGAGCGCGAGAATCACGCCGATCAAGGCCATGGGTATGGTTCCCATGATGAAGATCGGCTGGACTAAGCTCTCCAGGATCGCCGAAAGCAGCATGTAGGTGAGAAGCATGGCCAGAATAAAGGCCTGCAGCATTGCCTTGATGGTTTCGGAGAGCATATCAGCCATGCCGCCCCAGACGATCTTGTATCCGGATGGAAGCTCGAGATCCCCGATCCTTTCGTTGATCGAGGCGACCACGTCTCCCAGGCTCGATCCTTCAGCCACATCGGCCGTGAAGATGATTGTTTTGCTGCGGTCGCGGTGGGTGATCCGGTTCGCGCCTTCACCAAAATCGATTTCCGCGAGTTGGGAAAGAAGATAGGGCTGGCCGAAGATGACGACGCTCAGGTTGCGCAGTTTATCCGGGGAATCGACCGCGTCGTCTTCCAGGGAGATCTTGATGTCATATTTGTTGTCGCCTTCCGTGTATTGGGTGGAAACCATGCCTTCCACGGAAGCGCGCAGAGCAAGGGCCAGGTCGTAAACAGTGGCTCCCACGGCGGCCATCTCGTCGCGTTTGGGGATGATAGTCAGTTCCGGCCTGCCCGCGCGGGTGCTCGTATCCAGGTTCATGATGCCCGGAGTATCATCGATCAGCTGCAGTATCTCGTTCTTGATTTGCTCCAGGCGTTGGTTGTCCTGCCCCTGCAGGTAAAATTCGATCCCGCCCGTAGCTCCGCCTATCTCGGCGCTTTCCGCGCTGACCTTGATCTTCGCGTTGGGGATGTCCGCCAGTTCTTGGCTGAACTGTCCCGCCAGCTGTCGCGCGTTGACTTTGCGTTGGCTCTTATCCACGAGCTTGATGCTTGAGGAGCCGATGTTCGTGCCGGAATCCACAAAGCCGGAGGATCCCAGGGTCGTGATCATGTGCTGGATCTCCTTGTGTTTGCCGAGGCGGGTGTGGATCTCATCATAGACTTGGGCAGTCTGCTCCAGGTTGTAGCCTTGGGGAAGTTCGATACTCAAGGACATTTCACCCATGTCCAGGTTGGGCATGAATTCCAAGCCGATAACGGGCAGAAGGGCGAAACTGAGGATCAAGACTCCGATCACCCCGAATATGATGTTCCGGCTGTGTTTCTTGGAAGCAAGGACTGTGGTCAGGAAACGCTGGTAAAGTCCGGCGAATTTGGCAAAGCCACGGTCAAAGGAAACTCCAAAGCGGTTTTTCCTGCGCTTCTCTGGAAGGATGCGGGAAGCGAGCATCGGGGTCAAGGTGAAGGCCATGATGAGGGAAAACACCGTGGCTATGGCAACCGTCAGCGCGTATTCGCGGAAAAAGACTCCCACCAGAGATCCCATGGTGGCAATGGGTAGGAAAACCACGATATTGGTCAGGGTGCTCGCAACTATTGAGATCGCGATCTCGGAAGTCCCGAGTGAGGCAGCGGTGCGGCCGTCGTTGCCCATGTCCTTGTGGCGGAAGATATTTTCGATTACAACGATAGAGTTTGTCACCAATATTCCCACCGATGTCGTAATGCCGATCAGGGTCATCATGTTGAAGCTGAAACCGAAGATCTGCATGAACATGAAGGTGGAAATGATGGAAACCGGCATGGAGAGGGCGACGATGATCGTGGAGCGGAAATCGTGCAGGAAGATCAGCAGGAGAATGCCTGTCAGCAGTATTCCCAGCAGAATGTTGCTGAAAGTGTCGGTGACGGTGCCATTGATGAAATCCGAATTGTCCTTCACCACATCGAGGTTCACGCCCGCGGGAAGTTCTTCGCGCATTACGGGAAGCTCGTTCATCACTTCTTCAGAGATGGAGACCACATTCCCGTCGGGCGCGTTGGTGAGCGAGATCAGCACAATGTTCTCTTCGATCTGGCCGGATGCCACTTCGTAATAGATCGAGCGGCTGCGGACCTCTTCCTGGCCATCGATGACCGCGGCGATGTCGCCCAGCCTCTTTGCTCCGAAGGCTGTGGGGATCTTCGCGTCGGCAATCTTCTCCACGTTTTCGAACTGGCCTCTGAGATGTACGGAATACTCCTGCGAGCCCTTCTGGAAGTTGCCCGCGGGCATGTCCAGGTTTTGGGCGGCCAGGATCTGCATCAACTGGGCGAGGGATATCCTGTTCTCAAAAACCACGCTGTCTTTGAGGCGGACCTCGATCTGGCGCTTGTTTCCGCCGGTGATGCTGACCTGTCCCACACCCTCGATCTGTCCGAAGCGGTCCCTGAGTTTGGTATCCGCCAGTTCATACAGGGCTCGTCCATCCATGTTTCCCGAAAGGATAACATCCATGAAAGGACGGGCATTGATATCCAGCTTCATCACGATCGGCTTTTCCGTATTCGCCGGCAGCTCGCGGATGATGCCGTCCACCTTGTCCTTGATCTCCTGGTTCGCGATGTCGATGTCCTTTTGCATCTTGAACGCCACCAGGATGATGCTGGCGTTGTCCATGGAATAGGACTGCGTGAAATCCACCAGACTGACCGTCGCTATAGAATCCTCGATCCTTTTGGTGACCTGGGTTTCCACCTCGCTGGGCCCGGCCCCGGGATAGATGGTTTGGATCACGATGTAGGGGAGGGAGATATCCGGCATCAGATTCAGGGGCAGGGAAAAATAGGCCAGGATGCCGAACACCACGAAAACCAGGATCGCCATGGCCACCAGAATGGGGCGTCTTATCGATAGATCTGATAGAAACATGATTCCGTCCTCAATCGATCACGCGGATCAGCGCGCTGTCATCAAGCAGGCTCAAACCTTCCACGATCAGGGCTTCGCCTGGCTCCAAACCGGAGACGACCTCATATTGCAATTGATTGTCCAGGCCGGTCTCGATCCCGCGTTTGACAGCGTGGTTGTTTTCGTTTACCCAGACATATTTGGTGTCGTTTTCGCTGATCATGTGCTCACGGTTGACCAGGATCACGTTTTCCCTGGCCAGTGTCAGCAATTTGATCTGGGCGGTGCTGCCAAAGCTGATGCGCGGATTCGCGCCAGGGAAGGTGACTTCGACCGGGACGGCCTTGGCATATGGATCCAAAGCGAGGGCGATCCGGCTGACGCTTCCTTTGAGAGTCTGATCACCCCAAATGGCGGTGGCGGGGGTGCCAGGTTTCAATAGTTGGATGTCCTGCGCGGGTATCATGAGCCTGGCTTTGAAACCGTTTGTGCTGGATACTGTGAACAGGGGCTGGCCGGGATAGGTTTTATCTCCCGTATTGACCATGATGTTGGTGACCACTCCACTGATGGGGGAGGTCACATTGATCATCTGGGAACTGGCCTCCAGATTGGCCTGGGCCACCTTGTACTGGGTTTCCACGTTGTCCAGATCCTGCCGCGAGATCGCCCCCTGGGCAAAGAGGTTGCTCATCCGCTCGTAAGCTTTGCGGGTGGCCTCAAACGCAGCGCTGGCCTGTTCATACTGGGCCGCGGGAGTGTTTCTGGGAAAGGTCAGGACCAGTTGTCCGGCAGAAACGCGGTCTCCCACCCTGACCTTGACGGAGGTCACGAAATCCGAAACCATGGCCGACGCCGTTGATTCCTCGCGTCCTCCCAAAGCTGCGTTGTAATCCAGTTCCCGGGTGAACCTCTCCAATTCCAGGATCCTCACCCGCACGGGAATTCCCTGCTCCCTCTGAATCTGCTCGATGTTCTTTCCCGTTTCGTTCTTTTTGCCGCAGGCACCGATGAGCAGTGCCGCGGTTATCAATCCAATTAGCATGAGCTTTTTCATCATTGTCTCCATTATAATCTGATACCAAGGGCTCTCTGAAGCTCCCGCGTGGCGGATATCACTTCATAGATCGCCTGGAAATATTGCAGCTTGATCGCGGACAGGGTCGTCAGGGCGTCAAAGACCTCCAATTGGATCCCCATCTGGTTTTCATAGCGTATCTGGGCAAGTTGCAGGCCGCGCTCGGCCATTTGGATATTTTGGGCCTGGACGCGGAGATTTTCCTCAGCGTGCCTTAGTTTTTGATAGTTTTGCGTGATCTCGAGGCGGATCAGGTCCTCATAGTCCTGCTGCTGCAGCTTGGCGTACTGATAGTCATGGCGCGCCGCGCTGCGTTTGGCCGCGTTGGAAAATCCCGTGAACAGTGGAACTGAAATGCCCAGGCCCACACTGTAGTTGGAGCCAAAATCATCCTTTACGATCGCGAATTCATCAGCCGCCGTATACAGCGAAGCACTGGCCTGCAGGCCGAGATTGGGCAGAAAATTCCCTTTTTCGGTCTTCCACTGCAGTTCGGCCACTTGGGTGGCGATCTCCGCCATCTGTAGTTCCAGCCTGTTCTCTGTTCCCTGCCGCAAGGCTTCTTCCAGGGTGATATCCAGTTCCGGGGGAAGAACGAATGTGCCTTCCGGAACCAGGTCTGATGCCGGGGCGCCGATCTGGGTGCGGAAGGCCGCCAGGGCAAGCTGATAGGTGTTTTCAGCCTGCACCATTTGGGGCTCCAGTTTGGCGATCTCCAATCTTGCCCGCAAGAGATCGAATTCCGAAACCATTCCCTCTTCGGCAAAGGAGTCCACCCGCGTCAAATGGAGGCGCGCGGTCCCCAGGGCTTCGGTCTGGACGTCCACGAATTTTTCGGATAGCAAGCAGGCATAGAACATTTTGGCAGTATTCAGCACCACGTCCTGTTCCTTGAGCTGATAGTTCAGGCGCTGGATGGCGCGGAACCTGTCCACCGATCTGACACCGTTGAGCAGCTTTCCGCCGGTGAACAGCACCTGATCCAGTTGCAGGGAAAGTCCCAGCGAACCTTCGTTCATAGGCGAAGAAGGGATGAGGGAATTCACGATCCCGGAAAGTGAGCCGGCCAGATAGTGGTCATTGTAGGTGGCCAGCGAATCCAAACCGAGGGAAAAGTTCATGGGCGATGGGAGCGCGGAATCCGGAAGATAGGTTTTGGCGAGCTGATATCCGCCCACAAGTTTGAGCTGGGGAAAGAGGTTGCCGCGTACGTCCTTGTAGGTCTGATCAGCTTTCAGGACCTCCTCACGCGCCATCAGCAGCGCCTTGTTGTTCTCCCGCGCCAAGTCTATGCTCTGCTCCAGATCTATGCCCAAAGACAAGCTTATAGTGGCCCAGAGCATCATTATGATGACTGTTGGTTTCATATCTGTTTCCTCGTTTTGGAAGCTGTGTTTCGCTTGCTGGTGGCAGCCGGTGTTTGTTTCACTATGCCGAACAGCAACAACTGGATGATCAGTTCATGGTCCCGTTCGATGCGCTGGATGATGCGTTCCTTGTCACTGGCGTCGAACCAGGAATCGCCCATCAGAAACCAATCGTTGATCAGTTCGCTGAAGCGGCCGGAATCTATCTGTTCGTTGATGATGCCCTGCGCTTTGCCCTGGTCCATGATCCTGGCCAGCAGGTCGTTCATCCGGTTCCGGTAGTCCTGGCGGTTCTCATCCAGTTTCTGCAAAAAGTTCGGAGGGATCTGCCGCAAGGCCTCAACCAGGATGGGCATGTTGTCGAAGATGTATTTCATCGGCAGCCGCAGGAAACAGGATAGTTTCTCATTAAAGTCCGGCGCGGCCTCGATCTCGGAGTTCAGGGCCGCGAACAATTCCTCGGCTTTGAGCTGGATGGCCGCGACGAACAACTCCTCCTTGCTGGGAAAGTAATAATAGATCGTCGCCTTGGCGATGTTGGCGCTACGGGCGATATCTTCCAAAGAAGTTTTCGCGAATCCATAATGCGAAAAAAGCTCTATTGCCGCGGCCAGGATCCGGTCCCTTTTGTCTGTTGCAGGCTTCATCTGCTTCACCTCTCTTGTTAAAACGCTCTGAAACAGCGCACTTGCGTGGTATGTTTCGAACATTCGACCCATTCGTATCAAAGAGTCAGTTTGTCAAGTTATTTTTCGCGGTTTTGCCAGATCCGGGTGTGGATTTTTTGCCTCAACTACCTTATCCAAGGCTGTGCCTCACTTGCGGCCTGTCAGAGAGCCTGAGCTTGTGGGGTGGTTTATTCCAAGGCATGGAGTTGGGAAGCCGGATTCCGCTTCGGCGATCGGACGGAGTCCGATGAATTGTCCCAAGCGACCTGCGGCCGCTATGGTAAATCGGAATTTGCCACCCCCAAACCCGGCACTGTATATAAGCTTGATAACAGCCGTGACGGGTGGCTAAATCAGGATCTTGGAGCTATTGTTTCAGCGCTTGTTCCAGGCGGCGGCGAACTTCGGCCAGGCCCAGGATGTCGAAGGTGGTGTGCAGTTCCGGGCCATGCTGCTGATGGATCAAAGCCAGGCGCAGCGGCGCGTAGAAAGCCTTTCCTTTTAATCCCAGAGAGGCGATCCCCTCTTTGACAAGCGCGTCCAGCTCTTCCGGGGGGATGGCTCCAATCGAGGGAAGTTTGTACAAAAACCAGTTCAGAACGCTGCGCGAAGGCTCTGTGCCGAGAAATTCCAGGTCTTGCGGCGCCAGCTTTTGGGGGCGGAGGAACATCTTGCTGTATTCCGCCAGTTCTGGCAGCAGGGTGCAGCGTTCCCGGGCGGCGGCGACGATCTTGAGCAGCGTATCCTGATCCGGCAGGGATATGGCGGCTGTTGCAAACCAGGGCAGGGCGCGTTCGGAGACCTCTTCCAGAGGCAGGTTGCGCAGATACCAGCCGTTCATCCAGTCCAGTTTGGTGAGGTCGAAGATGGCCCCGGCCTTGTTGACGCGCTCGAGGGTGAATTCCCGGCAAAGCTCTTCCAAGCTGAACAACTCGCGGTTTTCAGCGCTGTGCCAGCCAAGCAGGGCCACGAAGTTGAGCAGGGCCTCCTTCAGATAGCCCTTTTGGAGGTAACTGTCCACCGAGACGTCGTTCATGCGTTTGCTCAGTTTGCTGCGGTCGGGGTTGAGGATCAGGGGCAAATGCACCCACAGCGGTGTTTTCCAGCCCAGGCACTGATAGAGCCAGATGTGCTTGGGCGTGCTGGAAAGCCACTCCTCGCCGCGAATGACATGCGATATTTCCATGTAATGGTCGTCCACCACGGCGGCCAGATGATAGGTGGGAAAGCCGTCGGATTTGACCAGGACCTGGTCGTCGGATTGGGCGGAATCCATTTCCACGTGGCCGCGGATGAGGTCGTCAAAGCTGAAAGTGTGGCTGTCCGGCATCTTCAGGCGGATGACATGGGCTTCCTTCCGATCCAGGCGGGCCTTCACTTCCGCTTCGCTCAGCTTGAGGCAGCGGCGGTCGTATTTGACGAACTGGCCTTGTTTCTGTTGCTCCTCCCGCATTTGGGAAAGAGTCTCTGGCGAGCAAAAACAATGGTAGGCGTACCCTGAATCAAGAAGCCGCCTTGCTTCCCGGTGATAGAGTTCCAGCCTTTCTGACTGGATGTAGGGGCCAAAATCCCCGCCGATGCCGGGTCCTTCGTCGATCGCGATCCCCAGCCTGCTCAGGGAACTGATCAGATCTTCGATCGCGCCCTCAACATAGCGGGAACGGTCTGTATCCTCGATCCGGAGGATGAACTTGCCTCCGCTGTGGCGGGCAAAGAGAAAGTCGTAGAGGGCGGTGCGCAATCCGCCTATATGCAAGTAGCCGGTGGGGCTGGGCGCGAAACGGACTCGGATGTCGTTCATGTCTGATCCTTTATGGCCTGGCCAGATTGGGGAAGTTGCTCAACTGGGTGTGATGGATCACACGGTAATGGGGGGAATATAGCTCGCGGTATTTCTTTGAATGACTGGGTATTTGATCATTATGAATGTATTGATCCAGTTCAGCCTGTTCAGTGGCAGTGGGTTTGATGAATTCCAGAACCAGCGGCAGGGCATCTTTCCAGATCCTATGCCAGTTTTCGGGATCGATCCCTGCAGCGCAGCGGGAATTGAGAAGGCTCTGGGTGAGGATGTCGATCTGCTTCCTGCCCACCTTCCTGAAGCGCTCGCTCATGTAGTCCGAAAAAGAGGTGAATCTGGAAAAGGGTATTTTGGGCATGCTGATCAAGGCAACCAGGTTGATCCGGTAAAAACCCCGGCCACAACCGATATCCTGCCAGAAATTGCCCGCGTGTTCGGTGATCGAATTCAATTCCCGGCGCAGGTTTCGGGCAATTTTATCGGGATCCGGATCGATGTGGGTGGGGCCGTAATGGGATTGGTTGAGCAGTTTATAGAGGTCAACCAGCCTGGCCTGGGGATGAAGGCCGAGCTCCTCTTCCAGAATTTGGCGCAATTCTTCGGGGCTGAAACTCAGAGAATCATTGAGCATGGACAATTGCTCCGTCGCGGATCACGGCGAGCGTGGCCGCGCTTTGATAGTCGAAGGGTTGGGTGAAATCGGTGTCCATGACGCTCAGGTCGGCCATGAATCCAGGCTCTATCTTGCCGCGCAGGTCTTCCTCATGGCTGAGCCAGGCGTTGTTATCCGTATAGATCCTGATGGCCTGGGCCGGAGTCAGCCGTTCCGCGGGATTGTGGTGGTTGATGGCGGCGTGGAGCGACATGGCGATATTCAGTTCGGTGATGTACCAATCGCTGGAGCCGCAGACCTTCGTGCCCATCCCCGTCAGACTGTCAAAGCGGTTCATTTCCCTGCTTCTTGGGGTTCCCAGCCTTGCAGCGTAGAAACCACTATCGCCGCCCCACAAGAGGTCAAAGGCCGGCTGCATCACAGGCACCGCCCCCGAGGCAGCGATCTCTCTCATTAGCGGATCCGGAGTAAGTTCACAATGAATGAGCTGGTGCCTGGACGCGCAGACATCATCCCGGCCCAGCTTCAGATAGGCAGTGTTGATCTGCCGGATGGCGGCGTCGCCGATGCAGTGGACCCCAACCTGGAGTTTGTGCCGTTGGGCTTCTGTTACAAAATCACGCCAGAACGCGTTATCCTGATAGAGCAAGCCTTTTGTGCCCTGATCGCTGTAGGGATGGGAAAGAGCGGCGGTGTGCGAACCGATCGATCCATCGGCCAGGATGCAGCCCCCGATCCTCTTTGCTCCAAGTTCGAGGGCGTCCCGGATGTTGAAACTCTGGGGGTATAATTCATATCCCACCGGGAATTCGATCAAACGGTCGCGGATCAGTTTGTAGTGTTGATTGCTTTGCTGGGCATCGCCGATCATGGTGTGGATCCTGGTAAAGCCGCCTTTCAACGCGACTTGGGCAGCCGTGTGATACGCCTCCAGGACCGTATCATCGCTGATATTATCCTGCAGCCAGTTGACCGACAGATCGTTGTCCGCGCCCCGCAGAACCTCATCCGGTCTCGTCAAGCCGGGAACCTGCTTGCGCGCCTGGCTGTTAAGAACGCAGGAATGGCCGTCCACGCGACGGAGCAAAAGATTGGCCCTGGGACACACGGAATCGAGTTCCCGCATGGTGGGGAAACGTTTTTCCAGGATATCGTTCTCATCAAAGCGCCAGGCAAAGATGGGGCCGTCCTTTTCCTGGCAGGCCATGAACAGCAGGGACAGGACCTCATCCAGGGTTCTGCAGCCGGAAAGGTCTACACCGGCAGTATAGAGTCCTCCAGAGTAACAATGGGTGTGCGCGTCAATGAAGCCAGGATAGACATAGGCGCCGTGCAGGTCAATCTTTTCCAGATCAGGAGCGTCGATGCCGTCCTCGCGCAGTAGTTTCGCTATCTTGCCCTTTTCCGCCAACAGGGCTTTGACAGGGTTGGCGAAACCATCGTCGAGATAGAAATGAGCATTATGGAAGAGTTTCATTTACAGCGTCTTATATCCATATTTATGAAGTAATGCTTGAAAACATATCGTTAATCATCTTGTAAAAGAGATGGATGGGAAAACCCATAACGTTGAAATAGCAGCCTTGGATGCGGCGGATGAATTGCGAGCCGTAACCTTGGATACCGTAGGCTCCAGCCTTGTCCATCGGCTCCTTGGTCTGGATATAGGCGTCGATCTCGTTTTCCGAGAGCGGTGCGAACTCCACCAGGCTGCGTTCATAGCGCGTTTCGCAGCGGGCCCGCCAGCAGACGCAGATCCCGGTATAGACCTTATGCGTCTTTCCAGACAGCATTCTCAGGTATTCGGCAGCTTGTTCCAGCGTTTCGGGCTTGCCCAATATGGCCTTGTCCAGGACCACAATGGTATCCGCGCCGACGACGATCGTCTCTGCGTCCATTTTCGCGGCAATCGCGAGGGCCTTGTTTTTGGCATGCCTCATGGCCTGCAGATACGGAGTTTCGCGGGTTAGGGGTTCGTTGATCCTGGCCGGGATGATCAAAGGCGCCAATCCCAGGAGTTTGAACAGGGCTTTGCGTCTGGGGCTCTCAGAGGCCAAAACGATCTTTCTTTCATGCAAAAGCTTGTGTATCATAACTATATTCCTGCATACCCAGATGACGGGGAGGCTGATTAAGTCAATAAATTTCTTGAAACACAAAAAAAGGCTTGCCTGAAAAGGCAACCTGAAAAAAGCTTGCTTTCATAACAAAATACCTGATCCAGGAGGAATTAAAATGGGACGCATGCATATCTTTAATGCTGGTCCAGCGGTGCTTCCGGAAGAAGTTCTACGTGAAGCTCAGGCAGATCTGTTCGACTACAAGGGCATGGGCCTCTCCGTGATGGAGATGAGCCATCGCAGCAAGGAATATCAAGCCATCATCGACGAAACGCATGCGGCCGTGAAAAGGATCTACGGCCTCGGCGATGACTATGACGTGCTTTTCCTGCAAGGCGGAGCATCCATGCAATTCCTGATGGTGCCGATGAATTTTGCCACTGAAGGCAAGATCGCGAACTACATCAACACCGGCATGTGGTCCAAGAAAGCCATCAGCGAAGCCAAGAAACTGGGTAAACAGATTCACGTCGCCGCCACCAGTGAAGACCGGAACTTCAGCTATATTCCGAAGGACTGGACCCTTTCGGCGGATCCGGCCTATCTGCACATCACCACGAACAACACCATTTACGGCACCGAATGGAAGACGGATCCGGTCGCGCCCAAATCGGTGCCCCTGATCGCGGACATGTCCTCAAACTTCATGAGCAAACCGATCGACGCCCATAAATACGATCTGATCTATGCCGGCGCACAGAAGAACGTGGGACCGGCCGGCTGCGTGGTTGTGATCATGAAGAAGAGCATGCTGGAGAGGATGAACACCCCGCTTCCCACCATGCTGGACTACAAGACCCATGCCGGCAAGGGTTCCATGTACAACACTCCGCCCACTTTCACGATCTACATGATCGGGCTGGTGCTCAAATGGATCGAGGATTTTGGCGGCCTCAAGATGATCGAGCAGAACAACATCGCCAAGGCGGCCTACATCTACAACGCGATCGATGAATCCGACGGATTCTACAAAGGCACCGTGGACAAGGAAGACCGTTCTTTGATGAACATCACCTTCCGTCTGCCTTCCGAGGAACTGGAAGCCCAGTTCGTGGCCGAAGCCAAGAATAACGGCATGATCGGCCTGAAGGGCCATCGCGACGTTGGCGGATGCCGCGCCAGCACCTACAATTCCCTGCCTCTGCCGGCCGCGCATACCTTGGGCGAATTCATGCGTGATTTCGTGACCAAGCACGGTTGAGCACAATCAGAACCAAGATACTCAATGTAAGATCAATGCAGGCGGGAGACGGGATTCTCCCGCCTTGCTGAATGAAAGAAGAGGATATGACAATACTGAACCTGTTTCTCCGCGGCGGCATACTGATGTATGTCCTGGTGCTGATCTCCATCGCAGTGGTGGCGATCGTGATAGATAAATACATCTACCTGTTCCGGATCCGTAAAATACATGAAAGGCTCCGCAACAAGATCTTTATGCAGGATAATCCGGAGCAGATCCGCGAAGTTTTGCAGGACCAGGGGAAAAATTGCCCGTTGGGATCGATGCTGGCCAAACTCTATGCCAATCAATCCCCGGAGTTGGAATTGATCCAAAACAGCATGGAATCCACTGCCAACCTGGAATTGCACAAGATGGAAAAGGGCATGGGCTGGCTCTCGACATTTGCCGCGATCGCACCCCTGATCGGATTTTTGGGCACCGTCACCGGCATGGTGCGCGTGTTCATGAACATTCAGGGCCAGGGCCAGAACAGCGTTGATATCAACGTCCTTGCTGGTGGCATCTGGGAAGCTTTGTTGACCACGATCGGCGGCTTGATCGTGGGCATCGTGGCGATCGTTTTTTACAACGACATT
>JAHYIU010000043.1 GCA_019429425.1 Candidatus Syntrophosphaera sp. | reverse complement strand
TGTGAAAAGTGTCCAAACTACTGATTGGCGGTGCAATAGGGATGCTAAAGACTGGATCCCGGGTCAAGCCCGGGATGACAAGCAATGCCTGTATTATTAGTGAAAATCACTATGTGCAACGGTCTTCCTCGTATTATAATGCGACGGCTAAAGCCGCCGCCTATTGTCCTGCACCCCACCTGCGGCGGGGTTTGTCAATGCGCAAGACAACTTCGAATGCCAACCATGGTTTACAGTTCCACCTCCCTTGCGGCGGGGTTGGTCAATGGGCAAGACTATTTCGAAGCAACACCCAACCGTGATTACCAGTTCCACCTCCCTTGCGGCGGGGTTGGTCAGCCATCAAGACTACTTCGATGAACACCAAACAGGGCTTTTTGGTTGCACCCCACCTGCGGCGGGGTTGGTTATCGAATCAGCGCGATCTTCCCTGTCGCCCGGTTCCCCTTGGCGTCGTTCACGATCACGAAATAGACCCCCGTGCCGCACTTTTTCCCCGCGAGATTGAAGCCATCCCAGGCAAAGCGGGCGAACTCGTTTTCCTCCAGCTTGATCACCAGCGCTCCGGAAGCATCGTAGATCCGGCACTGGTTTTGGCCACGGGGCATGGTCTCCTCGGGTGAGTTGGTGATGATCGCGGCATTGCGCCCATCCGGACGGAAGGGATTGGGATGGATCTTCAGATTTTGCAGGGTGGTAACGGGCTTGATCGAACGTCCGATGGAAAGGGTGTTCAGGCCTTCCGGTGTTCCCACCAGCAGCAGGCCTTCCATGGGCAGATAACCCAGGGCGGTGATGTAGTTTGAAAGGAGGGGTGAATTGGCCTGGAAATAGTTGGTGAAGCGTTCCGTCTGGGGATTGTACATGCTGATGCCGTGTTCCAGACTGCCGATCCAGACCCGGTTGAAGGGGTCCAGATAGATCGCCGTGGGAGTGGTGCGCACGGAGCCGTAGAGCCTTTCCTCGTCCTCATAATAGAGCAGGTCGTTTTCCCACAGCCTGGTGACGCCGTTGTATTTGAAGCGCTTGATCGAGGTGTCCCATCTGTACCAATTTTGCTCGTTCCACATGAACAGGCCCGTGCTGGCCGCGATCCAGTGCTGGATGCCTTCATAGGGGCTGGTGAGGGTGACGACGCCGTAGACCTCGCAGTTGCTCAGGTCCGAGGGATCAGGGATCAGCCAATGCCCGCCGTCCGTGACCGGGATGGAGTCATCGTTCCAGATCACCAGCCCGCGGTCGTTGTTGGTGCCGAAGAAATACTGGCGGCCGTTGTGGAAGCTGTAGATGGAGCGCTGATCGACGCTGTTGGGAATGAGGAACTCGCCGATGTGGTTGTCATCAGGGCCCAGCACGGTGAAACCGTCGTCGTAGCAGGCTATGAGCATGTTCCCGTGGGTATCTTGGGAGATATGGACCGCGGTGTTGCCCAAGAGAGCCGCCGAGCCGGGGATGTAAGCGCCCCAGTTCTGGGCCTCGTCGTTCCAGATCGCCGTGCCGCTTCTCTGGATCAGCTTCCAGACGTCATTCTCCTCGTCCCAGACCGAGACCCCGAAGCGCCAGCCGGGAGGGCTGATCTGGCTGTTCACGTCGAAGGTCCCGAACCATTTGCGGTCGTGGCTGTCCACCGCCACGGTGAATACATTGTCCGTGTGGATGGGGCTGTTGGCGATGGTGAAGGTCTCCCACCAGCCCTGATAAAACTTGCTGGCCCCCAGCGAACTCTTGCGCGTGAGGGCGGCGCTCAGCGCTCCGCTGGAGAACCAGGCCGCGTGCTTGGCATCCGTGGCGATGTTGCGGACCTTGGGAAAGCCGATGGACTGGGACCGGAAATTGGACCACTGGCCCCCATTCCCCTCTCCCGCGAAAATGCCGTCGCCCCAGGAGCAGAGATAGATCCTGCCCTCATGGCTGACGATCCTGCGGATGCTCTTATCCCCCAGGCCGGATTCAAACTTGGCCATGTGGCTCACTGCCCCGTCGGACGCGATGCTGGTCAGCAGGGTGTCCACGGACCGGGTGTAGATGAGCAAATCTTCGTTCCAGAGCCCGTAGGACAGCCAGATCGTGTTGAGTTCGTCGATGCAGGCGCTGGCGATCACCTCGCCCAGAATGCCTGTCGTTTGGTTGTAGCTTTGCCAGCCGGGGGTCCAGGGATCGCTGGAATGCAGATGCGCGGAGGTGGGGGTGGCGATGAGCAGCTTCTCCTGGTTCACGGAAAGCTTGTTCTCCGAACCCGCGGCAAAGGGTGGGGAAGCGAAGCTGTGCCAGGCGGAATCTATGTCCAGAGAATCCAGGTGCACGAAGTTGAGGCCCAGATTGCTGCTCAGGAAAAGATAGTCATTGGCAGCCAGGGCCATGGCGTCGATGGAGTTGGAAAGCAGCCCGCCGCCGGTGTTTTGGGCGGTGTACTGATGCAGCTGGAGCGGGAAGTTCACGCCCTCGAGATAGTAGTACAAGGCCAAACCGCCGTTGGTGGCGACCAGGATGTTGGACCCGTATTCCACGATCCCGGTGACGCGATTGGATGGCAGGCCCAGGTCCGTGTTAAGCTGTTGCACGCCAAGGGGATTGACGATGCTGATCCCGTCCGCGGAACTGCCCAGCCAGAGGCTTTGGGAAAAGCTGACATAGGCCAGGTTGCGCACATCGTTGGAAGCCAGCCCAGCGGCCGTGGTCAGGACCCTGTTTTCCAGCATTTCGGAAATGGTTACGTCCCCTCCTGCCGGCGGTGGCATCAGTTGCACCACTCCGCCCCAGGTGGAGAAATAGATTGATCCGTCCTGCGCCATGAGGTCGTGGACGTGGCTGGTGTTGGTGATGGTCTGCCAGGCGGCGGCGTTCAGGACCAGCCAGCCCAGCAGGATCGCAAGCGTCAAAACTTGTCTTTTCATTTCTTTCTCTCCTGCCGCATCAATACATAGGCCACCACCACCATCAGGATCAGCAGTCCCAGCAGCACCGCGAAGAGGATCTTCTTGGAGGAGAAGGAAAAGCCGATGGCGATGAGGCCAAAAAGCAGCGTCACGGTGTACACGATCAGGGAGATCGCTTTCTGGGAAAGCCCCAGGGCCAGCATGGCGTGGTGGAGGTGGGATTTGTCCGCGGCGAAAATGCTGCCCATGCGCAGGCGGCGGAACACTGCCAGGGACATGTCGATGAGCGGAATGGCCAGCACGGATAGGGGGATGATCAGGGTCATCGAGGTGATGCCCTTGTATTGGGCGGTCCCGGCGGTCGAGATCGCCGCGATGATCAGGCCGTTGAATTGGGCCCCGGTGTCGCCCAGGAAGATCTTTGCCGGATGGAAGTTGAAGCGCAGGAAAGCCAGATTGCCCGCCAGCAGAAAGGCCGAAAGGGTAGTCACCAAAGCATTGCTTTCCTTGATCCCCACGATCAGCAGCACCGCGCAGACGATCACGCAGATGCCGCTGGCCAGGCCGTCGATCCCGTCGATCAGGTTGATGGCGTTGAGCACCGCGAGATACCAGATCAGGGTGACCGGAAAGGAGAGCCAGCCGAGGACGAATTCCGGGCCGAAGGGATTGGTGACGGAAAGCACGCGGAACCCGATGAAATACATGAGGATGCCCACTCCCAACTGCCAGAGGACCTTGTAGCGGGCCCGGCTTTCATAGCGGTCGTCGATCACCCCGAAAAGCAGGACCAAGCCGCCCACTCCGGCCATCTGGATCAGCATCCATTTGCTTTCCCCGGGCAGTAAGGCAAGCGCGAAAACGATCTGGGCCAGGAGCAGAGGCAGTCCGAAGGACAGGCCGCCCGCTTCCGGGATGCAGGTTTTGTGGATCCTGCGTTCGTTGGGTTGGGCCACGATCTTGAATTTGTTGGAAAACCTGATGTTCAGGGGAACCAGCAGATGAGTGAGCAGATGGATGCCCAGGCTGAAGATGATGATGTTCAGGGCCAGGCCCGGATTCATGATGTTTCCTCGCTTTGGTCCGGAGTAGACCGGTAGAGTTCCAGATAGGCCGAGACCATGCTGCCGTGGTCACAGATATTTCTGACGCGCTCGAGAGCGGCGCGCCCCTTGCCAAAAACCTTGTTGGGGTCATCAGCAGCGTCTTTCAGGCACTTAACCAAAGCAGCCGGATCGTCCAATGGCACGGTCCAGCCGCAGCTTTCATCCACCAGCTCCAGGATGGAGGGGATGCGGGAGCCGATGACTGGCAGGCCGGAGTGCATGGCCTCGATGATGCTGAACGGCTGGGCTTCCCAGCGCGAATAGAGGACAAAGCAGTCGAACAGCGCCAGCCATTTGGATACGTCCGGGTCCCAGCCAGGAAAAAGGATCCGCTCGTTGAGTCCGTGGGAGCGCACGATCTGCCGGCAGAGGGGAAGATGCTCGCCTTCGCCCACCAGGATGATGCGCAGGCGGGGCTGGAGCCGGCAGGCCTGGCAGGCCGCGGAGACCAGGCTGACCACGTTTTTCTGCTCGGAAAAGCGCAGGGTTGAGCCCACCACAAAGTCCGCCTTGTCCGGGCTGAATTTGCGTTCCGCGGCGATCTTATCCAGTTTTGCTGCCTGGTCCGGAGGCAGCGCGTTGTTGATGGTGATGGCCTTGGCTGCTGGCAGCAGGCCGAGAGCGAGGCACTTCTCCCGGTCCGAATTGTTCACGAACACGACCCGGTGGCAAAACCGGTTCCCCAGTTTCTCCAGCGCCTGGTAAAACCTTTGCCGGAGGCGGCTTTGGCCCTCTTGGAAAGCGGTCCCATGGGCCGTGTAGATGATCACCGGCACCCGGCAGATGGTGGCAGCCAGGCGTCCCAGCAGTCCCGGCTTGGAGGAATTGGTGTGCACGATGTCGAAGCGATGGCGCTGCATCAGCCACAAGAGTTCAAGGAAGGCGACGATGTCCAGGAGCGAGATGGGATGGCGCAAACTGCGCACCGGCAGATACTTGTAGCCCCGGGAACGCGCCGCGTCCACAAATTCCCCGCCCGGCTGGGAGGCCACCCAGATCTCAAATTCACCCTCAGGCAGGCCTGACAGCAGGTGGAGGCTGAAATTCTGCACCCCGGTCAGCAGGGGCAGGAGCTGCAGATGGAGGAGCTTTTTCACGCGTCCTTGTTCAGCCTGATCACGGCGATGGAGCCGGCCGGCACGCCAGCGAACCTGATCAGGTTGCCTTCCAGCGTCCCCGGCAGGCCTTCGATCTCTTTGATTTTGGCGTCGTTGAAGATCTGCAGGCAAAAATGTTCCATCTCGTCCGGAAAATAGACGCTGATCTCGTATTCGGCCTCTTCGATGGTGACCCGGCCACGCTTTTCCCACCAGGCGACGAGCTCTTCCGCGGTGGGCACCCAGGCGCCGCTGGCCTTGATCAGTTCCAGGGCGTAGGAATAAAACTTCCTGCAGTAATGGATGTCCGCGTAGCTGGCCAGGCTGAGGTCGAGACCGAAGACCCCTCTGGCGCGCAAGGTGTTTTGGAAAAACTTCTTGAGCAGGTGCTTGGCCGCATCGAGCTGCAAGTATTTGTAGCGGTTGACCTTGAGCTGGGCGTCGTGAAAGACGGTGGGCAATTCCCAAAAACTCGCCTTCAGGCCCGCAATCCAAGGCTGGTAGGGAACGGAGACGCCGCTCACATAGCCCGGGGATTCCTGCCGGGCGGTGCTTTGGCTGAAGGAGGGGGCCAGCTTGTTATGCAGGTCGCGCAGGGTCTCGTTCATCCGGTAGTTGAGCTGGCGGATCCCCACCAACTGTTTGTGCAGTTGGTGGAGCATGATCTGCTTGCGGGATACGAATTCGTCCCGGTTCAGTTTGTCCGCGGTCATCAACAGCGCCACGTCGTTCCCATCGCGCTGCAGCTGCCCGATCTCTTCCTGCAGGTCGGCATCGTCGAGGTTGTAGTTGATGAAGTCGTTCTTTTCCGGGGCGATGAACCAGGTGCTGCGGAATCCCGCCTCGCGCTCCAGTTCCCGGAATTCGTCGAAATTCCAGTAGAGCTCGATGTTGGTGAAGAGAAAGCGGAACTTCCCGGCCAGGTTGTTAAACAGCTGGCGCAGGTTCAGCGTGACGAGTAACACCAGGTCCACAGCCACGGAGAGGATCAGCGAAGCGTAGCTCCATTTCTGGAGGTTGTCCACGCTGTGGGAAAGCGTTGCTGCCGCCTGCTGCGCCTCAGGCCAATACTGCTTTTGGACGATATAGACCCCCTTGGCGCGCGTGTGTTCCTTGATCATGGAATCGACCAGCCAGAGCAGGTTGTCCACATAGGGCATCTCGCGCTGGGGATGGAACTGGCTGGCCTCTTCGGGATAGTAGCCTTCGGGAGTGCGCGTGCTGTCGATCCGGGGCTCCATTTCCGCCAGGTGGAAAAAGATGTTGCCCACGAGGTCAAAATTGATCTTGCCGGCGTGGATGGAGCTGTCGGAATAGTTCTCCGCCGGATAGTCGAATTTGCGGGCCGAGATCACGGGAGTCATGGACAACAGCTTGATCGTCTTCAGCGAACGGCGGAGCTTTTCCACGCTGTAGGCCCCTGGTTCGAACAGGCCGGGGTCGCTTTGGATGAAAATGGTGATGTAATGGCGGGCGATTCTCTTCAGTTCATCCACCGTGGGGTCCGTGTACCCGTAGATGAAGAGAATGTCGTTTTCCTTGAGCTGGCCGGTGTCCGAGATGAAGCAGTGACCGTAGCCCAGCGTCTGGAAGATGAAGCTGAAGGCGTACCTTATCTCGTTTTGGAACCGGGTCAGCTTATAGTCGATGAATATCGAGATCATGCTCTGGCCATACCACCAATTATCGTTTTATATCCTTAAAATTTTGTTTTTCCATAATGTCAAGTAAAATCGTAAGGATAGGCTCATTGTGAAGTTTCCTGGCCCTTGTTCGCTCATGCTGTTTACAACAAAGTAAAGACCCCGGGGAAAAATGTATCAAAGTGGTGGGTCCGGAGCAAAGTGTGCTGAGAACTGTGGATTCCGGATCGTTCGATCCTGCCTGGGGATCAATATCAGGGTTCAGGAGATGATTTCAAGTCCGGAGGACGACAGTGCATTAGCACGGTATGGAGCGCAGCGGAATGCCGTGATAAATGGCATCCTGGCTGGATGTTTTTCCCCACCCCTCCCCAAACACATATCACATCTGTGTTTGGGGAGGGGTGGGGCCATGAAACATTGATGCCTGCGTATTGAAATACGACGGCTGAATCCGCCGCCTATATTCCTGCACCCCACCTGCGGCGGGGTTTGTCAACTGCAGCCCCTTTGGGGGCGACATGTGATAGCCTGCAGTCCAGCGAAACTGCAGGAATGGAAGATGAACAACAAGGGTAAGCCCCTTTGGGGCGACACTGCAAAACCCTCGCCATGGATATGTATCGCCCCTCCGGGACTCAACCGCGTATATCTCACGTCTGTTTGTGCGGCCAGAACCTATTCCCATGGCCTGTGCCGGTGGTGATCTCACCCAACACATCCCGAACAAACTTCGGGATGTGTAAGCCGAATGCGCGACCAGGACAGCATGATCAGATGAGGCCGGGCCTGGTTTCTGCCAGAGGCAAAAAACCCCGGAATTGCTTCCGGGGTCAGATTAATCAACCAGTAACGAGGGGGTCGAACGGAATACCCTTTCTTGTGTTTCTATTTAAGCATCAGCATCTTGCGCGTGGAGCTGTGCTCTGGGGCCTCCATGCGGCAAAAATAGACTCCGCTCGAAACGGGGCGGCCGGAAGCGTCATTCCCGTTCCAGACCAGGCTGTGGTTTCCGGCGGCTTTTTCCCCGTCCAGGAGGGTGGCCACGAGCTGGCCTTTCAGGTTATAGATCCCGATCCGGACAACGGAGGCCTCTTTGAGGCCAAAGCTGATCGTGGTGCTGGGGTTGAAGGGGTTGGGATGGTTGCCTTGCAGGCTGGTGGCAAGGGCCGGAACGGACGGATCATCGGCCGGGCTGCCGCTGCTGAAGAAAAAAGTGATCTTGGGCAGTGGGATTCCCGGGTCGAAGGTCCACGCCGGGGGATCGGCCGGGTCGAATTCGGTTCCATCAGAATATACATTCAGGGCCCGGTTGTCACCCAGCGTCTGGCAATAAAACTGGTCGTAATAGGAATAATATACCGTGTCCATGGGCCGGTTTACCATCATCACCAGGTTGCCGCCGAAATAGGGATAGGGGTTGGTGAAGGGAATGTTGATCACATTCTCGCCGCTCGGATAATCCACCGGCCCATCATAAACCAGGGAGAGTTGGGTGGAGGGGATCCAGCCACCGCTGAGGTCGGCAACCGTGGCCGCGCCCAGCCAGATCTTGGTGGGCTTGGCTGGCAGGTTGGTTAAAAAATTGTTGTACAGCGAGATCCCGATGACCGAGGTCTGGCCAAAACCCAGCTCGGAAGGGTAAAAGATGCCTTCCCAGAGGCTGTTCCGGTAATACATGTTCAGGGGGATCAGCTCCAGCAGGTCTCCCTCACCGATGCTTACCGTGCCTGTGCCCGCCGGAAGGATCCACAGCGGCAGAGGCGGGGTCTGGTCGTTGTCTGTAAACTCATCCCCGGGGAGCACCACCTTGCCGTGGATGGTGAGCAGGCCGGGATTCGCCGGGATCCAGCTCAAGTTGTAAACAATGGTCTGGCCGGGCTGGATCGGAGTACCCACAACCGAGGCCAGTTCTACGTTGGCGGCTGTGATCAGCTTGACCTGGTAGATGGCCTGGGAATACACTCCCGCGTTCTGGACGGTAACCGTATAGGTGGAAGTGCTTCCCACGTGGGGATTTGAAGGGCCGGTGATGGAAAGGGCGGCCAGGTCGTTGTTCGAAAGTGCGCTGGGCGTGAATTCGTAGATCACGTTCAAAGCCGGAAACGCTGAGATCTGCGCGTTTTCGGTGGTCGTGGAAGCCGTGGCGGGATTTCCCGGAGTCACGCTGTAGAACCAGCCGCTGCCGCCCGGGGCCATGTTGATCCCGATGGAAGCATAAGCATAGCTGGGAGTCCCGTTGCGCGGGCCATACTTCATGTCCACCTTGCCGGATTCGTGGAGGCGAACCTGAAAGCTAAACTGGTTGTTGGCGGAATAACTCCATCTCGCGTTGGTGTACTGGACCGTAAAGACCCGGTTGGGAGTTGAGCCACTCAGCAGGGTCTGCACGTTGCCGTCGCCCATGCTGAGGTCGTCCCACAGCGGAGCGAGAACCGGGCAATACTGCGTTGACGCCAGTTGGTTTCCGAGCATGCTGGAAGAGAAATTGGTGCCCAATCCCACCCAGCCGTTCGAGGAGATCATGATCTGCGAGAAACTTTGCAGTCCATAGGTAAAATCAAAACCGATGTCGATCGGTTCGGAAAGCTGATCGTCCCCTTGCACCGAAGTCACTTGAGTTCCAGTGATGGCGGTGTAGGTTTGGGTGGTGGCATTGAAGTCGTAAAAATCGCCAATGGTCGCCCAGGATAAACAAGCCGCGGTGAGCAGCGCGCATAGCAAAACAAGTCTTTTCATCGTTCCTCCCTTAAATTGGAAATATGAAAAACCACATTTGAGGCATCTTAATCTGTGTCAAGCTAATTATTGCTCAAATACTGGAAAGGTCTACCGAACAACGGGTTGGCGGCATGGCTGATGCATGTTAAATGGCTCTCTTTCAAACCAAGTGGGTCAGATGTTCAGACGCAGATTGAAGGGGTGGCAAATTCCGATTTGCCACAGCGGTCAAAGACCGCTTCTGAAAGCAGCCTTGCTGCCTTTGCCAAATGGGAGATCAGCAACCCGCTGCTTGGGCATCCGGATTTGACGCTCCAATCACCCACTCGATTTGAAAGAGAGCTTAAAAAAAGCCCCGGAGGCATTTCCGGGGCTCGCTAACTCAACCAGTACAGAGGAGATTATATGGGTTAATTCATTGTCAGATAACTATTTGAGCATCAGCATCTTGCGGGTGGAGCTGTAGTCCTTGGTCTCCAGGCGGTAGAAATACACTCCCGAGGAGACGCTGCGCTCTTTGCCGTCGCGCCCGTCCCAGACCAGCCTGTGGGAGCCGGCATTGAGAGGGCCGTTGGCCAGGACCCTGACGAGCTGGCCCTTGACGTTGTAGACGCTCAGTTTCACGTTCCCAGCCCTGGCCAGGTCAAAGGAAATGCTGGTGCTGGGATTGAAGGGGTTGGGATAGTTGTTGTTCAGCCTGGTCACCAGTCCGGGTGTCGGCTCTTCCGAATTGGAAGGGATGAAGGGGAACAGGAAAGCCAGGGTGTCGCTGGGCGCGCCTTCATTATTGAGATAAACGGCGCAGACATAGTACTTGTAGCTGCCTTCCAGGGCGATGGCCTCGCTGTAGGAGGTGGAGGTGGTCTGCTGGACCAGGTCGAAGGGGCCGGAATCGAATTTCCGGTAGACATGGTAGGTCATCACCGGCAGCACCGGATCGTAAGGCTCTGTCCAATTCAGGGTAACCAGCCCGGTGTCGTTGTCGACGTCGAAACTGGCTTCGGTGGGCTCGGGCAGGTAGATGAGGGTGAAATCCGCCAGGTGCACAGGATCATTGGGAGATATCTGGATGTTGTTGATGCTGGCGGGCTGATGGTAATAGAGCAATGCCGTTGCGGAATAGGTGCCGTTGGGCAGATAGAGCCTGTAGCTGCCATCCGCCTTGGGATGGGTGGCAAAGTGGTTGTCCGAGGTCACCAGAACATCCGTCACCGGCGCGGAAGAGGCTGGGATCACGGTGCCGTGGATGTATCCGGTTTTCTGGTTCACATTGCTGAGCTCGAAGTTGTCGATGAACCAGCCGATGTTATTGGTAGCACCGTCGGAACCCATGCGGAAGCGCAGCATGATGAGCTGGCCGGCGTAGTTGTTCAGATTCACCGACACCGTTTCCCAATTGGAGATGCTTCCCGAGTAACCGGGCTGGCCGCTCAGGCCGGTGAGGCTGGAATAGGGATATCCTCCCACGGGCGTCAGCGTCGTCCAGGTATCGCCATTGTTTGTGGAGATGCTGATGTTGCCGCCGTCGTAGCCGGCCTCGAAACCGTATCTGTGTTTGAAGCTGAGCACGGCTCCGGCTTCCAGGGCAAAGATCGGCGTAACCAGGGTATAGTTGGCAAAATCGGGATAGTTGCCGCTCAGGGTGGTAGCCCAAAGCTTGGTTCCCGAGAATGGCGTAACCTGGGTCGGCGTTCCCCACACCCAGCCGATCTCGGAGATGAAGTTGCCGTTGTTGGTCTCGAAATCGTTGAATATCGTCGCCATGTTGTAGGGTATCATCAGATTGGTGTTCATGGGCAGCCCGTTGGAGATGGAAACGTTGAACTGGAAGGGGACATAATCCCCCAGGGCAGCCGTTCCCACGAACTGGAGCTCAAATTCGAACTGCATGATGACGTTGGCCGCGATCTCCGTATGCATGATGATGGGGTCGGAGATGATCACATCGCTGCTGGAGGTGCTGAGGGTGGCGAAAACGTCACGCGCCTGGACATCGGCGTGGTTGTTCAGGTTGATGACCAGCTTCACGGTTTCCAGGGGATCGATGATGCCGTTGAAATTGGTATCCGCGTCATTGATCATGAATGAATGGTAGGTCAGCACGGAAGCGTCCACGCGGAGGCTGAAGGAACGGTTCCAGACGACGTCGTTGTTGGTGATCTCCAGGTTGAAATCGACCACCGTGCCATTGGGGCAGTTGGGCGCGACGCTAAACACGAAAGGTGTGCGGTTTACGCCGAATTGGTCTCCCTCCAGCGGGAAATACTCGGAGCTGTTGTTCAGCATCGTGATGTGGGGATTGTCCGTGGAGAGGGTGGCAGAAACGTTTTCCGCGGTCAAATTGCCGATGTTGAGCAACTGCACTCCGAGTTCGATGGTCTCCCCTGGCTCGCAGACGCCATTTCCGTTCTCATCCTCGATGTAGGTTTCGCCCAGGATGACGTGCGCCTCGTAGTGGTAGATGGGAACGTTGGTGATGTAGATGGCGCGCTGGTGGCCCAGTGGCGAAGCGGCAGTGGGATACAGATTGCCGTAGGAATACTCGAGCCCCACCATGCCGGTGTGGTCCTCGATCCCGATCGTGGCATAGCAGCCATGGTTGTAGTTGCTGGTGGAGGCATTGACGTTGTTGAAAGTGTGCCATTGGATCTTGATCGGTCCGTCGCCCAGGGAGGTGGAGTGCACCGACTGGTCGTACAGGATGATCTGGAAGGTTTCCGGACTGGAGCCGTTGTAACCGCTCTTCATGTTGTACCATTCGATAACGAAGGCGTGGTTGTTGCGGTCGAACCAGGTGTAGATCCCGCTCCCGGCGTGGGTGGCCAGGTCATCCCAAAAAGCCGCGATCATGGGGTTGGGCCCCATCGGGCCGGGGATACGGTAGTTGCGGAATTCGGCATTCTCGGAAACTCCCATGGCAAGGAAGCCGTTGGAGCAGACCGTGATCTGGTTGTAGATGACGCCGTAGAACTGGAAGGGGAAGGGCAGGTCCACAACTGCCAGAGATTGGGCGCCAACCTGGTCTCCCTCATCGCCAGAATTGTAGCTGTCCGAGATCGCCAGGGCCGTTCCCAGTCCGCCCTCGGCCGGAGCGATTCCCACCCAGTCGTAGACCGGGCAGTCCTCATAGCTGGTGTCCTGGTCGTCGTAGATAACATAGCCGTAGGCATCCGGGCCCAGGGGATCGCCAACCGTCACCACGCCAACCGTGATCGAGAAATCGAGCCATTGCACGAAGCCGGCGTCGTTATAAAGCTTGAGCTGCATGGGAATGACCATTCCCGGCAGGAGCATGGGGCGTCCGTAGATCTCAAACATATCAGTGGAGGGAGTCACCTGGACGTTGTGCAGCAGGTCTCCGAAGTAGGCGGTGTGGTCGGTTACCGAAACCAGGTCGTTCAGGCTGTACAGGCGTCCCCAGATGTCGCTCACCCCGGTGGGGGCGATATTGCTGACTGTGATCGTGAAACCGGCCGTTTCGCCGGGATCCAGGACCTGGTTGCCGCCATTGGTGACCATGCTGTTGTTGTACATTATTTTGGCATTGTGGATCGGCACAAATTCCGAAACGTCATAGCTCTCGTTCTGGCTGTCCGTAAGCATCAGATGCAGGCGCATCATCACTTCATGCGGGGCGTCCGGGGCGATCTGCATGACCACGGGAGCGGTGTTGAAGCCCAATTCCGTGCCGGCGATGGTGGCATAGGTGACCAGAGAATCGACGAAAGTGACGTAGGGGCTGGTTGTGGTCACATATCCGCTGATCCCCGCGATCGGGTCCGCGCCGGTATTGATCAGTCCAAAGAGAAACTCGATAGTTTCGTCGGCATTGACCATTCCGTCATCGTTTCCGCTGGAAGCTCCGGTATTGTCATCGTCGATGACTATGATCCCGGGAACCAGGGTGCCGCTGTTATCCAAATTGATCGTCTGCTGCAGGGGTTTGAAATTGTGTTTGGAAACAGTCAGCACGCAAGCGTTGATGGTCATCGACTGGGGCAGGACCAGGATGATGTTGCCCTCGGCATCGGTGTAGCCGCGGCTGATGATGGACCCGCTTTGCGTGAGGGTCACCGAAGCGCCTTCCACCACGAGGTTCAGGCTGTCGCGCACGTTTACGTCCAGCAAGCTCAGACCCAGGGGTATGGTGCCGAGCGCGGTGATGTTGAAATGGTTGGGCGTGCCGGTGAACACTTCCATGGTCGGGTCGCCCATCAGATTGCACCAGTGGGTGAAGCTGGTCACGCTGGAAGGGGCGGCAACGCCATAGGTCTGAGACATGTAGAGCCTTCCGTTCAGCAAAGCCTCTCCCATGGTGCGCATGTCATACTGGTAGATCCCGCCGAAGATGCCGCCGTGCAGCACGTTGTTGAAACCGGTGTGGGTGCTCGATGTGCTCATGCCGATGCCGGTCACGGCGCCTTTAGGGGCGGCCGGGGTGCCATAACGGATGAATTGCTCCATCTCCGAGGTCCCGCTCGAATAGTTATTGGTGCCGCAGGTGATGTTCACCGCGTGCAGCAGCCTGTAACCGTTGAACAGGGCGGATTCAGCCGGAGGGGAGTAGTCGATGTAGCCGCGATAGCTGTAAAAGCCAACGCCCTGATTGATGGCGGCATTGATCTGGGTGGCCGCGGGGGAGGCGTTGTAGATCTCGGTGAAGGTGTAGTTCGGGTTCACGAACAGCGCCCTTTCCTTGATATACTTGCTGATATACATGGTGGAAATGCCGGAAGGGGAATTGTCCCCCACCAGCAGCATCCTGTCCAGCCAGTCGGCCGTGGCCAGGTTTATGTCCTTTTCATAGAGGTAGATCTTGGCAAAGAGCAACTGCAGTTGGGATAGGTTTTCCGCCGAGATGCGGCCGATGAAGCAGTCTCCCAGGATGTCGCTGCCGGCCAGATGGGTATAGGGATAATCTCCGGCCCCGCTGCTGACAGTGTAGGCGGGAATGCTGTAGGAGCCGCTGGTATCGCCCAGCAGGATCACGAAATCGGGCCGCGTGGCGGGGTTGTTATAGGCATTCTGGATGTAATTCTTGATCGTGGTGGTGCTGGAGCCCGCCTCATTCGCGGCAGTGCTGGCCAGGTCGACGTCCGCGCCCTTCTGCTTTTTCCAGAGCACATATTCGTTCAGCGCGGTCGTAAAGTTCGGATCGCTGTTGGTGCCGTAGATGATCAGATAGCGCGGGGGAACGTTCGAATACATGATATAGCGGTAATCATCGAAGTTCAGGATCATCGCTTCATAGATCTTGGCGAAAGCGGGGGAAACTGAAAGCAGTTCACCCTCCAGCTCGTTCATGCCCGGCTCCGGGGTGAAGTTCACCCGGAAATCCATGCTCTGGTTGATGGTCAGCTCCTGAGTCAGCGGATCCCAGAAGAATGGATTGACCTGCACATTGATGATGCGGAAATCGCGCAGGATCATCGGGTCGCTGTATTGGATGGCGCTGCTGGGATAGCTGGTGCCCGAGCCGTAGAAATCGGCGTCGATCACGAAGGACTTGGGGCTTTCCAAGGCACTGCCCTGCTGAACGGGATAGGCCTTGAACTGGGCCAGCACGTCCTGGCTGCTGCCCAGAGCCTCGATCTGCACGCTGCCCTGGCGCGGGATGGCCAGGTTCATGCTCAGCGTCGGCAGTTCCGGCAAGCCGCTTTCCAGGGTGCTGCCGGCATGGGGGATGAAAATGCGGTGGAAAACGTCTTCCCCGACCGCCAATTCCTCTATCTCAAAACTGGGCAGGGTGAAAGTGATATCCATGTGGCCGGCGCTCTTCGCCGTGATCGCGAAAGCCCTGGATTGCTGCGCGGGAACGTAGTCGCCGGATGCAGCAAGGACGATGCACACGCTCATACTCACCAGGAGTAATAGCATAATTCTCTTCATTGGGTTACCTCTATGGGGTTGAATCTGATTTGGCAGCTACAGATGCAATATGCGTTCCGAACTTTAAAGATTATAGTAAAGCAGCAGTTCGTGGGGATGGACCCGGTTCGCAACTGCCTCATGCTCAATGAGTTTGTGCTTGATGTGGGATTCGATCAGTTCCTCGTTGAAAACACCCCCCTGCAGCAAAAACTGGTGGTCCTGCTCCAGGCATTCCATGGCCTCTTTCAGGTTGGCGGGAATGGAGAGCAGCTTGGCCTTTTTCTGTTCGCTCCAGGCAAAGACGTTGTCGTCATAGGGCCCGAGGTTGGATTTGGCGGGGTCGGTCTTGTTCAGGATGCCGTCCAATCCGGCCAGCAGCAGGGCGCTCATCGCGAAATAGGGATTGCAGGTGGCGTCTCCGGTGCGGAATTCGAAACGCTTGCTTTCCGGCGTGTTGGCATATCTGGGGATGCGGATGGCGGCGCTGCGGTTGGCCAGGCCGTAAAAGAGCTTCACTGGGGCTTCGAAACCCGGCAGCAGGCGCTTGAAGCTGTTGGTGCTGGGATTGGTGAAGGCCACCAGGGCCCGCCCGTGCTTGAGGATGCCGCCGATGAACCAGATCGCCTTGTCGGAGAGGTCGGCATAGCCGCCTTTCTTATAGAATATGTTCTTGCCGCGCTTGTGCAGCATCATGTGGAAATGCATGCCGTTCCCGGCCTGGTTGTAGACCGGCTTGGGCATGAAGGTGGCCGTGAGCCCGAATTCCAGAGCGGTGCGGCGGATGATGTCCTTCATCACCATGGTGTCGTCGCAGATCTTGGGAAAGGCCAGCAATTCGGTCTCGATCTCCTGCTGGGAACTCAGCCCCACCTCGTGGTGGTGGTAGCGGACCTTGATCCCCTGTTCCTCGATGCGGTCCACCATGGCCTGGCGAAGCTCGTAATAGCGGTCGAAGGGGGTGTCCATGTGATAGCCTTTCCGGCCTTGCTGGGCCACGGCGTCGTCATCCTCAAAATCGAAGGGCAGGGCGTCCTTGCATTCTGCCGAGGTGACGGTGTAGCCGCTGGAGAATTCATCGCTGTTATATTCCACGGTGTCAAAGAGATGGAATTCCAGCTCGGGGATCCAGGTGCTCAGGTCCGCGATGCCGGTGGAAAGCAGGAAATCATGCGCCCTGAGGGCCACACTGCGGGGGTCTTTTTGCACGCCAATCCTGGTCTCCGCGTCGCAGATGGAGCAGATGAAGCGCAGGGTCGGCGTCTCATAGAACGGGTCCAGCTGCGCCGTGCTGATGTCCGGCATCAATACCATGTCTCCGGATTCCACGCTGCGCATGCCCGGGATCGAGGAGCCGTCGAAGGGCACGCCGTATTGAAGGACCTCTTCCAGCCCGCGCGCGGGGAAGGTGATGTGATACCAGCGTCCGTCCAGGCCGCAGTATTTGAGGTCGATCGCTTTGACCCTTTCCTTGTTGATCAGGTCGATGATTTTTTTCTTGTCCATGTCTCGTTCCTTGATTGTCTTTTTTATGTTAAAAAATTGTGAGGGAAGCGCTTAGCCCACGCCCAGCAGGTTCATCACCAGAATGATCGGCGGCAGGATCAGCCGGCCCACGATGTTCAGCCGCAGCAGGCTGGAAACGATGATGACCGCGAAGAGGATCATCATCCCCTTGCGCTCCTGGGCCATCCATTTGTAGTAGGCCTCGTCCGGCAGAAACATCCCCAAAACCTTGGACCCGTCCAGCGGTGGGACCGGGATCAGGTTGAAAAAGGCCAGCAGCAGGTTGAAGAACACCACGTAGAAGCAGACCACGGGAATGAACTGCGCCCCTTTATTGAGATGGAAGATCAGGGCGAAGAGGATGGCGATCAGGATGTTGGTCGTGGGGCCAGCCAAAGCGGACAAGCCCGTGTCCCGCTTGATGTTGCGGTAATTATAGGGATTCAGCGGCACCGGCTTGGCATAGCCGTAGATCACCCCGGCCGTGAAGTACATCAACAGCGGCAAAAGCACCGTCCCGAACCAATCTATGTGCCTGAGCGGGTTGAGGCTCAGCCGGCCCATGCGCTTGGCCGTGTCGTCGCCCAGCCAGTAGGAGACCAGGGCATGGCTGATCTCGTGCAGGATGATGGAATAGAACACCAATACGATCACGAACACGGTCACGCCGTGCTTGACCAGCATCAATTCAAATTGGGTCATGTCAAGCCCTCCTCAGGCGCAAAAACTTGCGCTTGCCGGCCCGGAGCACCAAGCCGTCGCGGACCTCGATCTCCAGGTCTGGCGAGGATACTTTCTCACCGTCGAGGGTCACACCCCCGCCCTGGACCAGGCGCTTGGCCTCGCCTCCGGAAGCGCATAAGCCGCTCTCGGTCAGCAGTTTAACGATGCGGACACGGTCTTCTCCGACCGCGAAATCCGGAATGTCATCCGGTATCTCGCGCTGGGAAAAAAGCTTCTCAAAGGCTGTCTGCGCCTCGCTCGCGGCCTCGGCACCATGGTAGAAGCCCACGATCTCCCGAGCCAGCCGTTTCTTCAGCAGCATGGGATTGGTGCCTCTGGCCAGTTCGCTTTTCACCTCGTCCAGAACCTCTTCGTCGGCGTTGGCGGCGTAGGTGAACCAGTTGACGATCAGGCTGTCCGGGATGGACATGACCTTGCCGAATTTCTCGTTGGGCGGGTCAAACACGGCGATGTAGTTGTTCAGCGATTTGCCCATCTTGTTCACGCCATCCGTGCCGGTGAGGATGGGCGAAAGCACCGCCACCTGCTGCTCCTGGCCGAAATGGCGCTGCATATCGCGGCCGCAGAGGATGTTGAATTTCTGCTCGGTGGCGCCCAGCTCGACGTCGGAATTTATCGCCACGGAGTCGTAGCCCTGCAGGATGGGATACATGATCTCGTGCATGCCCAGCGCCAAACCCTGTTCAAAACGGGTGCGGAAAGTGTCGTGGGCCATGAACTGGGCCAGGGTGAACCTGCCCATCAGCTTGAGCACGTCGCTCATCCCCATCTCTCCGAACCACTCGGTCTGGTAGCGGACCTCGGTCTGCTCGGGCTTGAGCACGGTGTAGAGCTGGTCCATGTACTTTTCGCTGTTGTAGAGGATCTCTTGATGCGTGAGCGGGGGCCGGGATTCGTCGCGCCCCGTCGGATCGCCGATCTGGGCGGTGAAATCGCCGATGATGATCACGCCGGTGTGCCCCAGGTCCTGAAAATCCCGCATCTTGCGGATGGGGACCAGATGGCCCAGATGCACGTCGTAGCCGGTGGGATCGATGCCAAACTTGATCCGGAGCGGAGTTCCGCTTTGGGCGCTCTTCTCCAGTTTGGCGACCATGTCCTCCAGCGGAATGATCTCGTCCGCGCCCCGGCGGATCACTTTCAATTCACTCTCGAAACGCATTTTATTCCTTTTGATAGCTTAACTTACTGAACAATAACCACAAAAATTAGGGGGCGGATTTGTCAAGCCTTTCCACCCCCTCGCGCCGATAATTGGCTCAGAGGCTGTGATCCAGGAGTTCCCAGTTCGAAACCGGGGCCAGCAGGCCGTCCTCGATCGCCGCCCTCACCGAGCGGCAGGGCAGATCCTGGCTCAGGACCTGTTCACGCGTGATCGCCCGCAGGTCCACCGTCTCCGGATACTTCTTTTGCATCGCCCACATCATCCGCGTGAACAGCGGATACCAGGACGGCACCAGAAGGCTTTCATCCTGATCGCGCAGCAGCGAAGCGTAGATCTTGAAATCGTAGCGGTAAGCCTCCGAAGGGTTTAGCTCCTTGAGCCGGCGGCTCACCGTGGTGTAGGTCGCGTTCTGCGGCAGCGCCGGCATCTTCGGTTTGTGGCGGGCCAGGGTGCGTTTCAGCCGCGGATGGTAATAGTAGACCAGCCCGTCCAGCTTGCCCGAAAACCCCGTAATCCCTTGTTTGACTTTGACTTTCATATCTTCCTCCTTATTCTGGTGCCATTCTTCGCCCTCCTTTCAGACTGTCAATCACTTCTTTATCCACTGTCTATCACTTGTCTATAATAGACAAGTGATAGGCAGTGGATAGCCAAGTGATTAAGAGCCAGGCCTGAGGGTGACCCGTCCTGAAATAGATTTTTCCTGATTATTCCCAGAGCAAAGGAATATGGCGGATCCCCCTCCTCCTCCTAAACACAGACGAAATCTGCGTTTTGAGGAAGTTGAGCCCGAGGACAGCTGCGCGGTTGTCCGCAATGCGCTAAGGCTGGATACCGCGGGAGTTTGTCATCTGTCCGGAATGGCAGATGAGGGTTCGGAACGTCAGGCGTCCCCGCCTGCCAAAGCCCGCAGGGCTTTTCTGAAGGCTCCTGCGGAGCCTGTCATACGAGGAAGTATGACGTTCCGAGCATTGCGTATGACGTTCCGCGCTTAGCCGCCATAGGGAAGTAGGGGCGCATTTTTTGCTTGACAAAAATCCGCGATCCATACAGGATGACAACAGGGAGGCTAAAGAAGAAGACAGAGCGTGAAAGGAGGTATGTCTATGTCTGGGTGCTGGGAATGTAAAAATCCCGCCAGATCAGTTTTCAGGAGAGTCGCGTCAATACGGCGTGAAGCGTTTTTCCATCTAGAGAGGTCTGTCCGGGCCGGGTCTGCAATATCAGGGCTGGAGCGGGCTTGACGGAGTTATCAATGTAATCTGTATCAGGAGGTAAATATGTATCAGAAGACCGTTGCACATAGTGATTTTCACTAATAATACAGGCATTGCTTGTCATCCCGGGCTTGACCCGGGATCCAGTCTTTAGCATCCCTATTGCACCGCCAATCAGTAGTTTGGACACTTTTCAC
>JAHYIU010000042.1 GCA_019429425.1 Candidatus Syntrophosphaera sp. | reverse complement strand
TTGTTGGAAAGAGGAATCCAGCGCTCGGGGGCATTCAATTCTATGGGGGGCTCTGTAGCACAAATACGACACTACAGCTCAGAAATATAACAACGAAAAACAGTCAACCTATTTCAGGACTTGACAGGGCGGAACAAGGAAAATGTTGGGTCACGCCCCATTCCGCCTAACTTTACTCACCCTCCCCACGGACAAGGCAAAAAAAGGCGGGATGTGGATCCCGCCTTATGTTGTAGCTGCAGCAAAGCCGCAGGTAGCTATTCGTGTTTGTGGGTGGCTTGTTCGACGATCTGGCCGGTGTTGGCAGAGCGCTTGAAGTAGTAGGTATGGAGCAGCTTGAGGGCGAGCTTGGAATTGGGTTCGCCAAGGAAGCGCTCGTAGATCTTGGTGACTTCGGGGTTGCGGTGGGACAGGCGGACCGGCAGGTCGCGGTCTTCCTCATAGAGGGCAAGTCCTCGACGGGCACGCGACGCGATGTCGTTGCCATAGGGTTGTCCGCCGCCTCCGACGCAGCCGCCGGGGCAGGCCATGATCTCGATGAAGTGCCATGGCGATTCGCCTGTGGTGGCCAGCCCTTCGCGCACACGGTCCATGACCTTGCGCGCGTTGGAAAGCCCGTGGGCCACGGCCACGCGGACCTCTCCAAAGCCGGGAACGTCGATCGCGGCTTCCTTCACACCCTCGAGTCCGCGCACAGCCTTGATCTCCACATCGGGCAGGTCGGTGCCGGTGACCAGGAAATAGGCCGAGCGGATCGCCGCTTCCATCACGCCGCCGGTGGCGCCAAAGATGGTGCCCGCGCCGGAATAGAAGCTCATTCCCTCATCAGGTTCCTCTTCGGGCAGGTTGGCGAAATCGATGCCCGCTTCCTTGATCATGCGCAGC
This sequence comes from Candidatus Syntrophosphaera sp., assembly GCA_019429425.1. Taxonomy (NCBI): domain Bacteria; kingdom Pseudomonadati; phylum Candidatus Cloacimonadota; class Cloacimonadia (SeqCode); order Cloacimonadales (SeqCode); family Cloacimonadaceae (SeqCode); genus Candidatus Syntrophosphaera; species Candidatus Syntrophosphaera sp. Next base: position 19,286 of record JAHYIU010000042.1, on the reverse strand, counting down.
AGTTCGCGGGTGGTGAGCACATAGTCCGTATCCTGAAATCCGGAGTCGCGCAGCTCGGGGCGGCGGGCTTCGAATTTCTTCGCGGTGCAGGGCATCACGGCGACCGAGACGATTTTGGCCGGATCGATGCCGTGTTCCTGGGCGTAGTAGGTCTTGGACAGCACGCCGAACATGCTCATCGGGGATTTGGCTGTGGAAACGCAATCCGCAAGGTCGGGATAGTAGGTTTCCATAAACTTGATCCAGCCGGGGGAGCAGGATGTGATGAGCGGGCGCTTTTCGCCGGCCTTGAGCTTGGTGACGCATTCGGTTCCTTCCTCAAGGATGGTGAGGTCGGCGGTGAAATTGGTGTCCATGACGCTGTCAAAGCCGATCTTGCGCAGGGCCGCGTACATCTTCTTGGGAGTGACGGAGCCCAGCGGCAGGCCGAATTCCTCGCCGAGGGAAACGCGGATGGATGGGGCTTCCTGCACGATGACGTGCTTGTCGGGATCCAGGATCGCTTCCCAGACCTCGTCCAGCTCGCTGCGTTCGCGCAAGGCGCCGGTGGGGCAGTAAACCGTGCACTGGCCGCAATTGACGCAGGGGCTGTTGGCCATGCCGAGGCTGAAGGATGTATCCACATGCGTGTCGATGCCGCGGTCGGCAAAGGTGAGGGCAAAGACGGTCTGAACTTCGTTGCAGACAGTGATGCAGCGTCCGCAGGAGATGCATTTGCTCACGTCGCGGATGATGGATAGCGAGCTCTGGTCCGCCGGCTGCTTGACCAGGATGTTGGGCAGGGCGTCGGGATCCACACCGAGGTTGTTGGCCAGGGTCTGCAGCTCGCATTTATTGTTGGCGGCGCAGGTGGGGCAGGTCACGTCGTGGTTGGAAAGGATCATTTCCACCAGGGTCTTGCGGTAGGCGCGCAGCTTTCTGCTGTTGGAGGAGATCTTCATCCCTTCAGCGACAGGAGTGCAGCAGGCGCGCTTGGGGGTGGGATTTCCGGTGATCTCGACCACGCACACGCCGCAATTGGCCGTGGGCGGGAGATCGGGATGGTAACACAGCCTGGGGATGTAGATCCCGTGCTTGTCGGCGGCTTCGATGATGGTCATGCTGTCCGGCACTTCCAGATGCTGGCCATCGATCCAGATGTTTACTGTTTTAGCCATTTCTAGGTCCTCTTTATCTTACTTTTTTGTTATCGCGATGAATTCATCTTTGAAGTTCTCGACCGCGGAGCGGATCGCCATCACCGGAGACTGGCCGAGGGCGCAGAAGCTGGTGTTGAACATGGTTTCGGCGATGGTGATCATCAGCTCGACGTCGTCCATGCTGCCCTCGCCTTTTCTGATCTTGGTGATCAGGCGGTAGAGCTGCTGGGTGCCGGTTTTGCAGGGCGAGCATTTGCCGCAGGATTCGTGGCGGAAGAAGCGCAGGATGGACCAGAGCATGTCCACGACGCTCTGATGCTCGTTCAGCACCAAAATCGCTCCGGAGCCGAGCACCGCGGCGTATTGGTTCAGGCTGGCGAAATCCATCTTCACGTCCAGCATGCGCTCGGGCAGGAAAACGCCCGCCGCGCCGCCGACCAGGGCAGCCTTGAAGCGGAAGCCCTTTTTCATGCCGCCGGCATAGTCGTTGATGATGGTGCGCAGGGTGGTGCCCATGTCCACTTCGCAAAGACCGGGATGGGCCACGTCACCAAGGATCGTGAACACCTTGGTTCCAGTGCAATCCGGGGTTCCGTGCTGGATGAAGGCCTCCGCGCCGTTGCGGATGATGAAGGGCACGTTGGCCAGAGTTTCCACGTTGTTGACCACGGTGGGGGCGTCCCAAAGTCCTTTCACGCCTGGGAAGGGCGGTTTCGAGCGGGGATTGCCGCGGTTTCCTTCCAAGGATTCGATCAGGGCGGTTTCTTCTCCGCAGACATAGGCGCCGGCGCCGATGCGGATGTCGATGTCCAGATCGAAGCCGGATTCAAAGATGTTTTTGCCCAGGATGCCGTATTCGCGGCACTGGTCGATGGCCTTGCGCAAGCGCTGGATGCAGAGCTTGTATTCACCGCGGATGTAGATCCAGGCTTTGCTGGCACCCACGGCGCGGGCGCAGATCATGATCCCCTCGATCAGTTGGTGGGGATCGCCTTCCATGATCAGGCGGTCCTTGAAGGTGCCGGGTTCGCCTTCGTCGGCGTTCACCACGACATACTTCTGGGGGGCGTCGATGGGTGCGGTGAAGCTCCATTTCACGCCGGCGGGGAATCCCGCTCCGCCGCGGCCCCGGAGGCCGGACTTCTTCACTTCGTTGACGATGTCGATCGGCTGCATCTGGAGCAGGGCCTTTTCGAGGGCTTCATAGCCGCCAGCGCCGATGTATTCGTCGATGCTCTCGGGATCGATGATGCCGGAATTGCGGAGCACGATGCGTTTGTCATAATCGAATTTGGGGCTGAACTTGCCCACGCTTTCCAGCACCAGCCGGTTGACGGGGCGGCCCTTGAGGAAGTGCTCTTCCACGAGTTCGGGGATGTCTTCAAGCTTGACATCCTGGTAATTCACGTTCTCCGGATAGACGGCAAGGCAGATCCCGCGTCCGAAAAAGCCCAGGGGGCCGGTCTCGAGGACGTTGATCTCCTCCTGCAGGTTGTGCTTCGCCAGTTCGAGGCGCAGGGCCTTGATGAAGTCCTGGACTCCGGCAAGCAGCGAGGTTTCGTTGATGCCGACCAGGATGTGGCTGCGGTAGAATTTCATTGGTTCCCCCTTTGGATCCTGGCGATGATCTCCTCGACGCTTTCCTCGCTGAGGTCGCCGTAGACGTCGTCGTTGATCATCATCACAGGCGCGTTTCCGCACACGCCGAGGCAGGCGCTGAGCTCGAGGGTAAAGAGCCCGTCTTTGGTGGTTTCGCCTGTTTCCACACCCAGCAGGACCTTCAGCTTGCGCAGGATGTTTTCGCTGCCCTTGATGTAGCAGGGTGGCGATTCGCAGAGGCGGATAATGTTTTTGCCGCGGGGCTTGGTGCTGTACATCGTGTAAAACGTGAGCACGCCAAAGATGTGGTTGGGCGGGATGCCCAGATAATCCGACACCGCCTGGACCGCTTCCTCAGAGATGTAGTGCCGGGGATGCGTGTCCTGGATCTCGTGCAGGATATAGATCAGATTGTCTTTATCAGGAGTGTATTTGGCACATATTTTTTGATACATGGGTTCTCCTTATTCTTCCTCGCGCCCAAGTTTCTGGAGCGCTTCTTCCGTATGTTTGACCACATCTTCGTGCAGGCCTGGCACACGGTCGATCGCCTTCACGGGACAGACGTCCTGGCAATTGCCGCATTTGATGCAGTCGATCTGGGCGATGGTATATTTCTCCTCTCTGGAGCCACTGATGCAGTTGACCGGGCATTTGCGGGCGCACAGCGAGCAACCGATGCAGCGGGATTTGTCGATGTTGAAATGCAGCAGGTCCGGGCAGACCTTGGTCTGGCAAGCCCGGTCGCGGATATGGGCCTCATATTCGTCGCGGAAATAGCGGATCGTGGAGAGCACCGGATTGGGCGCTGATTGTCCCAGGCCGCAGAGCGAAAGCTTGCAGATAGTTTCGCCCAGGCGCTGGAGTTCCTCGATGTCGCCTTCCTTGCCCTGGCCGGAGGTGATCCGTTCCAGGATGCCGTGCATGTGCTTGAGGCCGATGCGGCAGGGCGGGCATTTTCCGCAGGATTCATCCACGCAGAATTCGGTGAAGAACTTGGCCACATTGACCATGCACTTCTGATCGTTCATCACGATCACGCCACCGGATCCCATCATCGCGCCTCGTTCCTTCAGGCTTTCGTAATCCACGGGAACATCCAGGTGCTCCTGGGTGAGGCAGCCTCCGGAAGGCCCGCCAAGCTGGACAGCCTTGAACTTGTGGCCGCCGGTCATGCCGCCGCCCACTTCAAAGATCAGCTCGCGCAGGGTGATGCCCATAGGAACCTCGACCAGGCCGGTGTTCTTGATGTCGCCGGTGAGGGCAAAGACCTTGGTGCCTTTGCTGGTGGCGGTTCCCATGGAAGCGAACCAGTCCGCGCCTTTGAGAAAGATGGTCGGCAGGTTGGCCAGGGTTTCCACGTTGTTCACCACGGTCGGTTTGCCCCAAAGCCCTTTGGTGGCAGGATACGGCGGCTTGGGCGTGGGATTGCCGCGCTCGCCCTGCAGGGATTGGATCAGGGCCATTTCCTCGCCGCAGACGAAAGCGCCAGCGCCGGTGCGGACCTCGGCATCAAAGCAGAAATCCGAGCCAAAGATCTTATCTCCCATCAGTCCGGCTTCCTTAGCCTGCTCGATCGCCTGCTTGATGCGCTTGATCGCCAGGGGATATTCGGCCCGGATGTAGAAGAAGCCCTTGGAAGCGCCGATGGAAAAGGCCGCCAGCATCATCCCTTCCAGGATGCGGTGGGGGTCGCCTTCCAAAAGGGAGCGGTCCATGAAAGCGCCTGGATCTCCCTCGTCGCCGTTGCAGATGATGTATTTCTGGTCGGCCTGGACGTCGTGCACCAACTGCCATTTGATGTGGGTGGGAAAACCGCCGCCGCCGCGTCCGCGCAAGCCGGATTGCTTAACCACGTCGATCGCCTTCTGGGGGTCCAGTTCCGTGAGAACCGTTCCCAGGGCTTCGTAGCCGCCGGTGGCGATGTATTCATCCAGGCTTTCGGGATCGATGTAGCCGCAGTTGGCCAGCGCCACCTTCACCTGTTTCTGGTAGAAGGGGACTTCCTTCTGGACGGAGATGACCTTATCCTCGTCCTGGAGCATCAAACGCTGGACAGGACGCCCTTTGATGAAATGTTCAGAGACGATCTCCTCCACATCTTCCGGAGTGACATGCTTGTAGAAGATGCCTTCCGGATAGATGACCATCACGGGGCCGTAGTCGCAAGGGCCCATGCATCCGGTCTCGATGATGTTGATCTCGGTGGAGATCCCTTTTTCAGCGAGAACCTCGTGGAAGCGGTCCTTGATCTTCAGAGCGCCCGCCGACACGCAGCCGGAGCCGCAGCAGATCAGCAGGTCGATTCTTTTCAGAGACATGCGCGAACCTCCAATCAGTCGCCGGTTGCCACTACGTAATCGGAGACGACTCTTCCATTCACGATGTGCTCGACCACCACCTTTTTCACCTTGTCCGGATTCATGTTGCCATAGGTGACCTTGGCTTTGCCTTCTTCGATCAGGTCAACGACCGGTTCCATCGAGGAAAGGCCCTTTTCGCCAGTCTGAGTGACCAGAACGTCGGTCAGGTTGCGGTTGGAAATCTCTTCCAGGAAAGTCTTCATGACTTCGCGGGCTCCCATCGCGATACCGGATGTTCCCATCCCCACCACGATCTTGATGCGCACGTTGCCGCCACGAAGCTTCATGTCTTCCTGGGCTTTTTCACGGATCTTCTTAAGGTCTGCGAGTGTCTTCATCAGACATCCTCCATGTTTGTATTTTGTATTCCTTCTTTCAAGCTTTGGTCTATGTATTCGATCACATCGGGATAGGTGAGCGGAATGTCGCCCAATTCCTCTTTGATGGCGGCCGTTTCGAAATGGAAGGATTGCTCCTTGCCCTTTTCACGGTAGATCAGGATGATGTTGAAATCCGCTTCGGGATGTCCGATGATGGCGCCCAAAAGGGTGGCGCGCAGGTTGCCGAGCGGCATCCGGTCGATGTGGTCGAGGGTAAATTCAACCGTCAGAACTGTCCCGAAACCGGGTTGGCTGGTCATGTTGAAACAGCCGTCGGTAAGCTCGGCGTTCTGCTTGAACAGCGGAATGCCCAGCCCGACCTTCTTCTCACGCTCCGACTTGCTGGTGTAAAATGGGTTCTGCGCCATGGCCAGGGTGTCCGTGTCCATGCCGGTGCCGTCGTCCTCCACGATCAGGCGCAGGGAGTTCTTCGCCACGTTGTGGATCACGCGCACCTTGATGTTTTTGGCTCTCGCGCGGATGGAATTCTCGATTATGTCCAGCAGATGCAGGGAAATATCTTGCATGTAAACTGCCTACTCGTACTTTTTGAGAATTTCCGCGACCTTGTCCCTGGTTTCGATCCTGCCAAAGGTGTCTTCCCCGATCACGAACACCGGCGCCAATGAACAGGCTCCCACGCAGCGCACCGCGCTGATCGTAAAGAGGCCGTCGGCTGTGGTCTCGCCGACCTTGGCCCCCAATTCCTCTTCGATCATCTGAGCGAGGCGCGGGGCTCCTTTAACGTAGCAGGCCGTTCCCATGCAGATGTTCAGGGTGTATTTTCCCCGGGGTTTCATGGAAAAGAAATTGTAGAATGTCACCACGCCGTAGACCTTGCTGGCGGGTATGTTCATCTCTGTGGCGACGAATTCCTGCACCTCGAGAGGCAGGTAGCCAAAGATTTCCTGGGCGACGCGCAACACCTCGATCAGGGGATTGCGCAGACCCTTGCTCTCTGCGATGACAGCTCTGAGCTTGTCATACAGCAGGTTGTCTTGCTGGGTTCCGGGAGTCATCACTCCTCCTGTTGTATATTTTATATAACTATCTTACGGTCTTCAAGGCCCAGCGCGGCTTTGGCCAGCTCGGCCACGGATGCTTCGCGCACCCAGAGCCTGCTGACGCCAGAGCCGACATCGGCCAGGTAATGCGCGTCGGAAGCGCGCAGGAAAGATTTCCCTGCCAGCTTCGCGTGGCCGCGAAGCAAAGTTTCCGGATTAGCTCCGGCCGTTATGCCGAAGAGGTCAAATTCCGGTTCTTCAGGCAGAAAACCCAGCTGTCCGATAATGCTGTTCACCTCGGCGTCGATATGGGCCGGAACGCAGTATCCTCCAAGCTCCCGGGCCTTTCCCACGGCTGTGCTGAGATCCCAAGCGGAAGAATTTATCAGCGCTTTGGGTTCCATTCCTAAAATGTTCTCATTTTCGTCAATGATAACTTGATCCCCGAAGAAATCCGTATCGTTTGCCAACGGCAGGAGGCTGTCGTAAAGCTGGTTGCCAAAGGTTTGCGCCGCCTGCGGAGCGTCAAAATAGACCAGGATGTGGATCTCTTCGGAGGTCTGCAGTTCGACGCCCCAGATGAAATTTATCCCCGCTTTGGCAGCGACCGCATAGTAGGCCGGGCAATTGGCCAAAGTATTGTGGTCCGTGATGGCCATCCAGTCTATCCCGAGGGCCTTGATCCGGGCGATCAGTCCGGAGGGGGACATTTCCAATCCACCGCAGGGTGAAAGCACCGAATGAAGATGCAGGTCGGCCCGGAACCAGCGCATCTCGGGCCTAAGCGTTGAGCATACTATAGAGAATTCCGGCCAGGCTGAAGGTGTCCAGATCGCTGGAGATCAGGCAGATGCCTTCCGCGCTGGCTTTTTCCACCACCGCCCCGTCCGGCTGGTTGCCCTTGGCAAAGATGATCGCCGGCAAGCCAGCCAGGGAAGCCACGGCAACCGTGTTCAGATGCTTCATGATGGTGATCCAGGCCTGTCCCGGTTTGGCATTGCCCATCACGTCGCTGAGCATGTCGCAGACGTAGGCGCCGCTGATCTGGATAGCTGCCGGATCATGGTCCGGAGTGTGGTTGAGCCCCTTTATGGCGGCCTGGTATTCAGATAGTTTTAGCATATTCTTTTCCTGATATTGATCTCTATTTCTGCTGGGGATCCTGCTCATCCTCTTTGGAATGGCGTTTCAGCAGCACCACGCAGTCTTCGATCGTGGCCTTGCCCAGCACGATGTCCTCGGCCAGGGCATAGCAGCTGGGAGAGCCGCAGGCGCTGCAATTCAGGCCCGGCAGGGAGGTTAGGATCTCGTTGAGCTGCTTCATTTTCCTGATGGCCGCCTTGATATCCGTGTCCAGTTCCATGATCGGCCTGGGCGTGAGCGGCGCCACGTCAAATTCGCCCTCATCATAAAGCTCTTCGAGTTCGTGGATGTCGACCTCACCGTTTTCGCCTTCCTTGATCATCTTTTTAATCCGGCTCATGGCCACGAAGGGGTTCTCCACGTTGAAGCAGCCACCCACGCAGCCGTTGGTGCAGCTGCGCATTACAATGTAGTCATATTGGTCCAGATAGTGGTCTTCCACCCGGGACAGGATCTCCATCACGTTTTCCACCCCGTTCACCGATAGGGCGCGGATGTCCTCGCAATCGACCAATTCAGCCTGCACGCCGGAAAGCGCCCAGGTGAGGCCTTTGGGATACGTGGCGATCTGGGGCGGGTTGTTTTGCAGGTTCTTGATGTGCTCGCGCACCTTGCCATAGATCATGCCGATGGAAAACGCGCCGTCCTGCAGGTGTTTGTAGGCCCCTTCGGGTTGGTGCACCGCGGTTACGTGCGCCGCGCAGGGCACGATCAGGAAGATGCCGATATCATCCTCCTTCAGGCCTTTCTCCTCCTGGATCTTTTCCCGCAGATAGCGGGTGAGGATGCTCATCGGGGCTTCAAGATGGAAGAGATTGGGCAGCAGGGAGGGATATTTCAATTGGATCAGGCGCACCACGGTGGGGCAGTTGCTGGAAATGATCGGCCGCTTGTCGCGGTTGGCGCGGATGTAGTTCTGGATCACCTTGACCATGAACTCCGTCACCATCGCCTCTTCCTGCACGTCGTCAAAACCCAGTTCATACAATGCCTGTTTGGCCACCTCGTAGGAAATGTCCTCGGTGAACTGGCCAAAATAGGAGGTGGAGATGATCGCCACCTTGTATTTGAAATTGTGGATCAGGTCGAGCGGATCGCTGCGCGGGATGATGGCATGGAACTGGCAGGCAAAGATGCACTCGCCGCAGTCGACGCAGCGGTTGGGGTCAATGTGGGCCTTGCGGTCGCGCACCCGGATCGCCTCGGTGGGGCAAACCCGCACGCAGGCCGTACAGCCGGTGCAGTTATCCTCCAGGATCTGGAGGGCGTGAAAGTATTTCTTATTGTCCATCGTTCTTAAAGTAGATTATAATTTCCAGGCAGGTCGAATCGCCCTTTTCCGAGGAGATGTGCAGGGCGTCCGCGTTCTTCTGGATGTTGGGCAGGCCCAATCCCGCTCCGAAACCGAGCTCGCGCACCATCTCGTCCGCCGTGGAAAAACCCGGGATCATGGCCTGTTCGATATCGGCGATGCCGGGCCCGTTGTCCTGGAAAACCATGTGGATCAGCTCGGGATGGATGTTGCTGGTCATGGAACCGCCGAGGGAGTGCGCCGCTACGTTGATCTCGGCTTCATAGGCAGCCACGGCCACCCGGCGCAGGACCTCGGGATCCACGCCCAGCCGCTTCAGCAGGTTCTTCACCTCCGCGGAGCCCCGACCAGCGCTGTTGAAATCCTTTTCCGGGATGTCCGCTTCCAGCGTCACGTCAGCTTCCGGAGCCTGGCTGAAAAACTTCTTGACCGGATCTTCCAGTCCCAGGCGGATATGCCAGTATTCCGCCATCTCAGATCTTGCAGCTGCGAAGTCCCGCATTGTAGAGCAGTCCGCTGGAACGGTACATGGTCAGGTTGGTGCAGATCAGGGGCAGCTTGCGCTCCCGGGCCATCTCGACGATCTCGTTCAGAGGCCGTTTCCCCCTCACAAAAATGATCCCAACTATGTCGATCATGTCCGAAAGCCTGATCACCTGGTTGTTCGTCAGGCCGGTCAGCAGCAGGGTCGGCTCTTTGGTGCACATCAGAATGTCGCTGATCAAATCCGACGCGAAAGCGCAGGGGACCTCAACCTCAAGATCCGCATCCGGAGAGAGCAATTCACCCTCCAGAAGGGTAACTATGTCCTTTAAGTTCATTCAATATCACCTGTTTTGTTTATTAAAAGCCAGTTCAAATTGGGGTTGATATTAGTCAAGAAAATAGTTGCCCGTGCCCCCAGCAGATGCTCCGCCACTTTCGGCACCTCGATAAGCATATGGCCGCCAAACCCTTAGCCAGATGGCCTGAATTGGCAAGGCGGCATATTTGTTCATTGATCATCCGGATGGCACAGACCGTGAGAATTACTTTTCTTGCAGATGCAGATATTTCTTGACATATTTTCCTGGAGCATCAAGATTGCCCCAATTGAAACCCGACTATCAGAGTGAACCTTGTAAGCCCAGCCTGCTTCAGCGCAATTGAATTTCCCCCGGACAGTAATTAGTTGGATCATTGCATGAAGAGAGGTGCGGTTATGAGACACAGGTCAATTTGGCAGATACCCTCGGCCGGGATAAGCTATCTCAGTTTCCGCATCCGCGAACCGCAGGGCAAATACATCACCATGATTGACGGTAACCTCGAGTGTATCTATGGTCTGGAAGCCAGCACCCTCTTCAATACCGGCATTATCAAGATGATCCGGCAATCAGGTTTGGCGGCGGAGTTGCCGTTTCCGCCGCTTGGGATTATCCGGAATAAGGAGTGTGCAAGATGAAAAAAGCGTTTGCCCTGCTTTTCGCCTGTTTGAGCCTGGCCCTGGGTTTTGCCCGGTCTGGCGCTCTTGAGGTGCAAAACCATGGCTCCCTCAAAGCCGTCACTTTCAATATCTGGAGCGGTTCTGACTACATCGGCTTCGCCTCCTTCGGGGAATGGGAAAGCCCCGCAATCCGCGAGCAGCGGTATCAGATCCTCCTGTCCGAACTGCGTGGGATCGATCCCCAGGTCATCTTCCTGCAAGAGGTCAACCCGGTGGACAAATACAGCCGCCGCCTCGCCCGGGACTTGAACATGGACCAGATCCACCAGGTCTGCGTTGGCGGCATCAAGATCTTCGGCCTGGGCATCCCCAAAGGTTTCAAGGAAGGCAATGCCATCCTGGCTAAAAAAGGCCTGAAGCTGGAAAAGATCGAGGATTGGAAGCTGGCCGGCAGCCCGGGCGTCTTTTCCGACAATTTCAGCTTCCATGTCGACGACCCCGTCTCCGCCCTGGCCGGCAGGATCGTTTGGGAAAACAAACCCCTCAACCTCGTCTGCGTCCACCTTTCCGCCTATCCGGACCTCACGCCCGCCCTCCAAGACAGCCTGCAAGCCCTATGCGGCCGGGAAGGCTGGTCCGCAAGCGATTGTGGCAAAGTGCGCGATAAATGGGAAAAGGGGGTGAAACAGCGGGCCAAAGAGGCCAAACTGCTGCTCAAAAAGATCGCCCGACTGGAGCCGGACGTCCCTCTCATTTTGGCCGGCGATTTCAACTCTCAACCTGCTTCCGGCGTGCTGGAACATATCCTGGCCAAAGGCAAATTCATCGATTCCGCAGCCGAAGTGCCGGAATATGCCACTTGGGACGCGCTCCGCAACAGCAACACCTTCCATTCGCAGTTTGGCCACGACGCCCGCGGAAACCCGAATTCACATTGGAAAAAATTCACAGCCTTCGACTCCGCCCAACTTCGGCGCCTGGATTACATCCTGCTGGACAAGGCTTTCCAGCCCGGAGACGTGCTGAATAACCGGCCGGTGCTCAACCAGCCTGTGAACGGCCTGTATCCCTCCGACCATTACGGCGTGCTGGCTGAGCTCGATCTGAACGCGCCTCTGGCAAAAGCTCCGGAGCTTTTTGGCCGCATTCCGCGCTCCGCCAAAACCAAGATCTCCGGCCTGCCCATCGCCATGTACGACACGGACACCGGCTTCGGCTACGGCGCCAAGGGCTATTTGTTCAACCTGTTCAAGGCCAACGAATCCTATGACCTCATCCTTTTTCACAGCACCGAAGGCGAACGCTGGTACAAATTTGAATTCTCCCTGCCCGACGAGGAACTGCGCCAGCGCCGCAAATATCCGCTGGCCTCGACATCAAGGTGGATTATGACAAGTGGATAAACAGCAAGTACTTCCCCGCGGATTATGACGCCGATTCCGGCGACCCGGAGATCTTCACCAAGGAGCCGCTGGATGTTTCCCTGCTTCTCACCCATCCCTTCAACCGCTACCTGAACGGGCAGATCGGGGCGCAGTTCAGCCACGTGAGCCTCTACAATTTCGGGGAAGCCCCCACCCTGCAGCAAGATCTGCAGGATAAGGACACCGAAACGGCCTATCTCAGCAACATCATCAACCTGCGCTGGGACACCCTCAACAGCGCCAAAAATCCCAGCCGGGGCTTCTATTTGAAGCACGAACTGGAAACGAACTGGCTGCATGACCAACTCCGCGGCGACGCGGAAAACGAACGGCGTGACCCGCTCAGCTTCACCTGGGGCCGCAAATTCTCTTTCCTGCGCAACACCACCACCGCGCGCTATTACACTGTGCTCTGGTATCCCAAGACCGTGCTGGCCTTGCGTTTGCAGGGCAAATACCAAAGCGGCGGGGACATCCCCTTCCAATTCAAACTGCCCCTGGGAGGCGGCACTTCCCTGCGCGGAACCTCCTCCGGCCGCTATTTGGATGACACGGTCGTGGTGGCCAATGCCGAGATCCGCTTCCCCATCTACAAAGGCCTGGGAGGCATTCTGGGCTACGACGCCGGCGCGGCTGCCCACTCTCCGGAGCAACTGGCCCTGAAGGACCTGGTCTCCAATCCGGTGGTCGGCCTGCGTTACTACATGAGCGATTTCATTGTCCGCCTGGATGTTGGCCTGGGAGAGGAAGGAATGGGCTTGTATTTCAACTTTGGCCACGCTTTCTGAGACAGCCGCTGCTTATTTGCTTGCGCTGGGTGCGCAGATAAAGAGAACGCAGATGCAGAGGAAAAAGAGGATAACGAGGATGTTATAAAACAGAGGGACGGATACATGGAAGCCGAATTCCGATTCGGCGATCGGTCGGAGTCCGATTCATTTGCATGAGCGACCTTCGGCCGCTGTGGCAAAGCGGAATTTGCCACCCCCAAAACCAAGCCCCGGAGGGGCTGAAAAGAGCTGTCTAAATGGACTGAACGGCGTTATTATAGGCCGGAAACTGCGTCCGCCCCTAGGTAGTGTCGCACGCCGTTGCGACAACATGGCCTGGTTGGACTTCAAACTGCGTCTGGCTTTGCGAATTGCTTGAAGTCCAAAGCCCCCTCAGGTTGTGAGAAAAGTTAGAGTCTTGTGCGGGGCTTTGAACTCCAAGCTATGCTGGTTGTGGGGTTTGCTGGAGTCCATTGCTGGAGTCCATGCTCGTTCCTCGCTCGACTCCAGCGAGGCAGACTCCAGCGTGGCGGATTCGACTCCAGCCCAGTTGGCTCCCCTTATCAATACGGTGTCAATACGGACTCAATACGGACAAAGTCCGTAGTGAGTCCGTATTGATAGCGTAATGATAAAGGGAGCGATAAGCCAACAATATGAAAGGTAAGGCTTAGAGACAGTCTCTATGAGGGATGTTCCCGTAGATCGGATAACATGATGCAGGAAATAAACTTAGACTTAGTTTGCTTTGACCCGTGAAAGATCGTCCACGGGGGATGGGAACAAGCCAAAACCTGATTGACGATCGATGCCTGGATGAAATCCAAACTGCTTATGTGGTCAGATTCCAGCCAGATCAGAGATAGCGCACGAACTCTGAGACCTTGTGCCGGTCCGGGACAGAGAAATGCTCTGCCGGCCAGCCCAGCGGGGTGAGGCAGGCCACATAATCGTCCTGGGGAATATCCAGCAGGCCCTTGACCAGATCGTTGTCCATATCCGTCACCCAACAGGTCCCGAGGCCTAAGGCGTGGGCGGCCAGGAGCAGATGGTAGGCCGCGATGCAGGCGTCCTGGACCTTGCGCCGGGAAACTTCACCGCTGGCGCAGACCGCGATGGCCAAAGGCGCCGCGAGGATGGGGTTTCCGGCCGGGCCGCGCTGTTCCACGATCCGTTCCAGGATGCCGCGGTCACTGACCACAACGTAGTAATAGGCCTGCAGATTCCTGGCCGTGGGGCTGTGGCGGCAGAGCTCGAAAACTCTGTCCAACAGATCGTCCGGCACAGGATCTGCCTTATATTTGCGGATGCTGCGGCGCTGCCTGAGAACCTCGTCAATAGTCTGATATGGCAGCAGGGGATGTTCGAAATGCTGGAATTCCAGGGTCCGGCCCTCGGGATCGCTGGCGTAGAAATGATAAATGTGGAATTTCTCGTTGAGCCGGGGCGCGTGCCGGGCCAGGCCTTTCATCTTGGCGTACATCGCGTCCACTTCTTCGCGCCGGTCGTAAAAGAAGGTGATCACTCCGGATGTTTCTGCTTCCGGACCCTCGCAAAAGCCCAGGAGCAGGTTCCCGCTTTTCAGGATGCAGCAAGGCCCCTGGTCCAGCCAGACCTCCATTCCGATCTTCTCGCGGTAAAACTTGACCGTGTCGGCCAGCTGTTTGGTTTTGTAAAAGACTATTCCTGACATTGTTCCTCACTAATTGGTGTGCAATACAGCCGGTTCAATCCAGCCGCACTTTCTTTTCCAGATGGGGCCGGATCCCCGTTTCATCCAGCATCCTCAGCCAGCGTTGCCGGGCTGTGAAACTGGCCTTGGCTTCAAGGCGTGCCTGTTCGTCCTGGCAGCGTCTTTGGCTGAGGCTCAAGACCAGCGGGGCGTTGTCTTTCAGGGCCTCGTAGGTGTCTGACTCGATATCGAAGCCCAGGACGGCGGCAAAGCGCAGGGCCCGCAGCAGGCGCAAGGGATCTTCCTGAAAGGACAAAATGGGGTCGCGGACGCAGCGGATGAGATTGCTCATTATATCGGCAATCCCTTTGCCACTGGGATCGACGATCCAGCCGCTCATGACGTCCTGGTAGAGCGCGTTGACCGTGAAATCCCGCCTCAGGCAATCAGCAGTGAGTTCGGCAAATTCCACCCGCGGAAAGCGGTTTCCGGGGATGTAGACCTCGCTGCGGGTCATCGCGAAATCGAGCTGGACACCTTGGAAGCGTGAGCTGGCGGTGCCAAAACGGCTGTGGTACTCGGGCTCGGGCGTGGGCAGATATTCCTGGAGGAAAACGGCCAGGCGGATCCCGCCATCAGGCAGTTCCACCGCAATGTCCACATCCTTGACCTCAGCGGGCCTGCCCAGGTGTAAATCGCGGACGCAGCCTCCAGCGAAGTAGGTGGTTCCGTCAAATTCCAGGCCCCGGATGTTTTCCGCCAGGAGCTGGCGCAGTTCTTCCAGCTTCATAGCAATCCTCCAATCACGGCGTTGGAGACAAACAGCGCCCGCTCGCTCAGCCACAGGCGCGACGGGCTGGATTCAAGCATATGGAGGGCAAGCAGTTTGTCTATCTGGGGCCTCCGTTCCGCGAACAGGTCTGCCCCAAAGCGCTCCTGATAGGCATTCAGGTCGATACCCTCCCTCAAGCGCAGGCCCATCATGAGATAATCGGCCCTGGTCCTTTCCGGGCCGCAAAACTCGGCTTGGGGCATGATCTCCCCTTCAGCCAGAACGCGGCTGTATTCCTCCAGGGAAGAGGGATTGGCGTAGCGCCAGGGTGGCAGCCAGCCGGAAGCTGAAGCTCCCAATCCGAGGTAGGGCTCGCTTTTCCAATAGGCCAGGTTGTGCCGCGAAGCCTTGCCAGGCCGGCAGAAATTGGAGATCTCGTATTGCTCGAATCCGGCATCCCGCAGCTCTTGGCGGAGCGCATCATACTGCGCGGCAAGGACATCATCTTCAGGCAGGGGCTGCGTTTCGCCCGCAGAGAGCTTGAGCCCCAGGGGTGAATCTTCTTCCAGGGTGAGCAGATAGCAGGATAGATGCTCAGGTTCCAAAGTGATGAATTGATGCAGGTTGCGGCGCAGGCTGGCCACCGATGAGCCGGGCAGGCCGTAGATCAGGTCCAGGGAGATGTTGGGGTAGCCATGCTCCCGGCAAAGCCTGATCTTGTCAGGGATCTGGGCAGCGCGGTGGCGGCGTCCGAGATATTCCAGTTCCTGGTCGTCCAGGCTCTGAACCCCGATGGAAAGGCGGTTTACGGGTGTTTCATTCAGCTGCCGCAGGTAATCCGCGGTGATCTGCAGCGGATTGACCTCCAGGGTGACCTCGGCTCCCGGCACAAGCTGGAATCTGGCGCTGAGGGAATTCAGTTCCTCCGCGCCAAGCAGGGACGGGGTCCCGCCTCCGAAATAGAGGGTTTTCGCCTGCAGCAGAGAGGGATCGCGCTCTGTAAAGAGATCTATCTCATGGTGCAGGTTCCTCAGATAAACAGACAAAGCGCCCCTGCTGAATGGAACGCTGAAAAAGCTGCAATATCCGCAGCGGGACAGGCAAAAGGGGATGTGCAGGTATACGGCTAACGGGCCAGGCGGAAGATCCTGTTCCATCTGGTGTGGGGCGTATCGAACAGCTTGTTGTATTCGATACCCTTGGAGAAAAAGATCAGCCAGGGCGTGCCTGTGATGTCGCTGCGGTCCAGGAATCCCCAGTAGCGGCTGTCTTCGCTCACGTCACGGTTGTCGCCCAGCACGAAATATTTGCCTTCCGGAACGCGGATCGGGCCGAACCAGTCGCGGTTGAACAGCTTTCTGGCTGAACCGGTCGTATCCGGCGCGACGACGTAATCGCGGTACCAGTCGCTGTGGGAGATGATGCCGTCGTCCTGCCCCTCTTTGAAGCGATGCCGGAAGATCTGCACCGGTGCCTGCGGCGGCGAGGGCTGGGGAATGTCGTAGCATTCATAGCCCCGCTCAAAGCGCTCTCCATTGATGTAGACGATCTTGTCCCGCACCTCGACGACGTCCCCCGGCATGCCGATCACCCGCTTGACCACGTTCTTGCGGGCGTAATAGGTGATATGGAAAAAGGTGATGGGAAACTTGCCAAAGGAGGTCGATTTGTTGATGTAGAGGGGATGGAAGATCCGGATGAAGTTGGAAGAGTAGTCAGGATGCTCGGGTGTGCCCTCTTCGATCTTGGGATAGCGGAAAGTGACGATCTCCTCGCGTTTGGGATCGTTAAAGTAGTACTTGAGTTTGTTGGCGACGAGGTAGTCGCCGGTGAGCAGGGTCTTTTCCATCGAGGGCGAGGGGATCATGAAGTTTTGGAAGGTGTAGTTGCGGATGATCATGGCCACCACGAAGGCGAAGAGGATCGCCTCGATCCAGTCCTGCAGCCAGGGTTTCTTGCGGCGGAACTTTTTGCCCTGGGGCAGGGGCGTGATGGTGTAGGCAGGCTCTTTGTGGTCCTGTTTCTTGATCTTGCTTTTCAGTTGCTGCTTGTCGTTCATCCTCGGAATTTCCTTCAAAATGATCTTATCCGGCTATGATTTGGGCGAGGGCACTTTTGTCAAGCGGGAAGTTTGCAGCCAGGCCAGTTCTGAATTTCGCGGCCCAGGCCTAAAAAGCCAGCATCAGCAGGGCCTCGATCTCATCGGCAGTGAAACGCACGATCTTGCCCACGCCGCGGGAACTCATGATGATGTCCCGCAGTTCGGGCAGGTCGCTTTCCCTGATCCCCAGATCGCGCAGGCTGGAAGCCGACCCCCAATCCTCGATCTTGTCCCGGAACCTGTGCAGGGCGTGGGAAACGCTGTCCGCGCCCCAGACCTGTTTCGCCCAATGCGCGAAGCGGCCCGGCTCCTTTTCGCTCACATATTCGATCCAGGCGGGGAAGATCACGCCCAAACCCTCGCCGTGCGCTATTTTGGGGTTCAAGACGGAACAGGCGTGCTGGATCGTGTGGCAGGCCCAGTCCCCACCCTTCAGCCCGACTCCACTGATCCCGTTCAAGGCCAAGGTCGCGCTCCAAGCCAGGTTAGCCCTGGCTATGAGGTCGTTGGGGCTGTGTTTCAGGCGGTCGGTCATCTCGACGATGGTGCGCAGGAGTCCGCTGTCGATGGCCAGGGTGGCGATGGCCTTGTCGTCCATGAAATAGAATTCCATGATGTGCGCCATGGCGTCCAGCGCGCCATTGGCGGTCTGCTTGAAAGGCAGGCTGCTCTGGGCGGCAGGGTCGATGATGGAAACATAGGGATAGAGCAGGGGCGAGCCGATGCTCCATTTCTTCTTCTCTTCTGCATTGGTAATCACGGCGTTGCCATTCATCTCGCTGCCGGTGGCGGAGAGGGTCAGAACGGTGTAGACTGGCAGGGCTTTTTGCACTTTCTCCTGCCCCGTGAAGGCGTTCCAGACGTCCTCCAGATAATAGCCCGCGGCTGTCGCTTTGGCGCTGTCGATCACGCTGCCGCCGCCCACGGCGAGCAGTGCGTCGACCCCGTCTTCTTTGGCCTGGGCGATAAGATCACGCAACTTAGCCAGAGTGGGATTGGGCTGCACTCCCCAGGCTTCGGTCCAGTCGATCTGCTGGCCCTTGAGGCTGTCACAGACCTGGGCGTGCACGTTGTTGCTGCGGATCGATCCGCCTCCGGCGATCAGGAGGCATTTTCGGACCCCCGCGCTCTTCATTTCCTGCCCCAGGTGTTTTATCGCCCCCACCCCAAAATGGATGCGGGTGGGGTTGTAAAAACTGAAGGATTCCATTCCTGCTCCTTAATATGTGTGTTCAATTACGTTTTGAGCTGATGCCATATGAACATATTAAGGCAAAGCACCGTTCTGGCAAGCGGAATTAGATGCCCAGCCGACTCCGGCCAGGAGACCGGCCCGCCTGACCGAAGATATTGCTTGACATCAAATTTGGTTTTATATAATTGGAATCTGTCCCCAGTGAGATGTTTATAGAGAAAATAGAGCTATAGGGAGGAAAGCATGAAAGCGAGAAAACCCTCGCTGGTCTCGGGCTTTGGAGTTTCGTGCGGTCCTACGGCCATGAGGAATAGACCGTCCAATCGAGTACCGTTTAGCGGAGATCCTGGGGATTCTGGCCGCTGATGGGAGAAAAAGTGCTCTTCAATGATCTGTTACTACCTCATAATCGTCCCCGGGTTTCATATACCTGAGCTGCTTCAAATCCATCACAAACAGACGGAATGCTGGATCTGCCGGCCCCTGCCAATAGTCGAGAAGGAATGGGGCGAAATCCGCCACTTCCTTCCTGAGGCCCAGGTCATCGACCTGCCGCAGCATTCCGCTTCCGCGCAGATAACCGGAATTGGTTTCCTTTTTCAGTAAGAGGCAAAATTCCGCCCTGTGATTTGCCGCGATCTGGGCGCACTTGCTGTCCGCAGCCCCGGTGGCAAAATAGAAGCTGCCGTCCAGATAAATCATGGTCATCGGCCGCAGCCTGGGCTGGCCGCTTTCGCAGGTGGCCAGATGCACCATTTGAGTGGGTTTGAGCAATGCGATTATTCTTTCTTCCATCCCTTCTCCCATCATATAAGTGGTTGCAATCTGTCGGGATTCACCCATCTGTCAAGATTTATTGAAGGCATACCCCCAAAAAAGTGGCATGCTAATGTTATAATCACTTACCTTAAAACGTATAACCTATACATTATGTCCATCGGTTGAATGATTTGGGTCATGTGCGAAAATACATTCCAAGACACGTT
>JAHYIU010000041.1 GCA_019429425.1 Candidatus Syntrophosphaera sp. | reverse complement strand
CTATGGGATCAATTCCATCAATTCACCGGCCAATATCTCCTACAACCGCTTCAACCTCAATGAGAAGGGTATCCAGCTTTACGGCATCGGCAGCGCCAATCCCGCCACCGTGACTGTGGACTATAACCTGATCGAATACAGCACCCACAACGGCATCCTGGTCTCCCAAAACTCCAACGGAATCATTGAGCACAACGAGATCCGCTACAATGGCACCGGGCCGCAATACCGGGGCGCGATCCAGCTCGGAAACCAGTCTGCCGGCGGCTCCTGCAGTCCCCTCATCCAGTATAACCACATCCACCACAACTTCAAGCAGGGCATCACCGCCTGGGACATTTTGGGCGTGAACGCTATCCAGCCAGAGATTCTGAACAACCTCATCGAATACAACTTAACGGGGATCTATCTGCTGAATTCCTCCGGCTATGTGGCGGACAACGTCATCCGCCACAATTTCATTCCGGGTGATGCCAATTCCGGGGCGGGCGTGATGGTTGCAGGAGCGACCAGCCAGCCATATTTTGAGCGCAACGAGATCCATGGCAACTACACCGGATTCTACATCGGCGACAACGCCCAGCCCTGCCTGGGAAACCTGGATATATACCATGCCTGGGCGCAGGGGGAAAACCAGATCTACGCCAACATCGACGGCACCAACACCCTCCACAGCGTCTACACCTATTCCTACACCAATCCCAATATCATCATCAGGGCGGAGAACAACTATTGGGGCACCAACGATCCGGCCGAGATCGCACTCGGGATCAACGACCAGAACGACAATCCGGCCCTGCCCCTGGTGGATTTTGAGCCCTTCCTGACAGGGCAGTTGGATACCTCGGTCATTGGCAGCGTGGCCTACTATGGCGGCCTGGCCCTGGCCAACCACCGGATCCAGTTTGTGGGCGCGGATACGGGTGACATCCTGTTCGAATTCCCCATCGCCCCCGACCAGCAGTTCGATTTCTCCCTGCCCTTGTCCGAGCCGTTCCATGTGGTTGCTTTGGCAGACGTGGCGGGGACGGCACGCACCCTCTACGGCGCTGCGGGCGGGCTTTCTCAGCCGTCCAGCTTCGCCCCGGGGGATTTTGTGCCCGTGGATCTGGGCTTGATCGGGATCGAGGACGTCCTGCCGCCCCGCTATCAGGAATCAGGGCCCTCAGAACTGATCGGCTCGCGCGTCTGCTTTCCGATCCGCAACAGATTCTTCGTCTATCGTTGGGAATACATCAACTGGCTCTACGAAGAGGGGGATTATCTCTTCATCCGGCGCCACGAACGCTATCACCCGGATGGCAACCTCATCTTCAACCTGCCCGACGGGACCACCTGGGACAAGATCTCGGACATCGGCCATAACGACGCCTGGATACGCACCGAGATCCTGGATGACGCCGGAACATCGCGCCAGTCTGTGTTCCGCTGCAAGAAGGTCACCGACGACGCCCCCGTGGCGGGGAACGGCCCCAAGCAGGTTCATGACCTAATCTTCCAGACCGATGCCTCGACTTTGCAGACAATCTCCATCCGGATGCTCACCCCGGACATCAGGCGGCTCTACCATTATGCGGACGGCTTTGTCTGGCGGGCCGAGGATATCAGCACCAACGCCGGAGACCCCTACCTGCAGGAAAACATCTGGTGGGAATACCATCCCATCCCGCCGGCATATCAGCCCACCAACCTCTGCGTGGACTTTGTGGAGCACTATCTGAACAATCCCAGCTCCCTGACCCTTTACTGGCAAGCTCCGATGGATGACGGGATCCACGACTGGACCACTTACCGGATCTACAATTTTGACCAGCTTTACGCCGAAGTGCCCTTTTCACAGCAGTACTGGCATACGGATGAATTCTTCTTTCATGACAGCTACCAATTCACGGTGCGGGCCTATGACGGAACCAATGAAAGCGCCCCCACCAACGGGGTTTGGGTGACCTGGGTATCCGCAAACGACCCGGCCGCGACGCCTCCTGCGCTTTCCATCCAGCCCAACCCCGCCTCGCTTTCCCGGGACGGGGGCCTCGAGGTGATGATCAAAAGCGGCAAAGCCTTGGAAGGCCGGATCGACATTCATAACCTGCGCGGGCAATTGGTGCGCAGCATCCCGCTTTCCTCGCCGGGCGACCTTTCCTGGCGCTGGGACCTCCGCGACGCCAAGGGCAGCCTCTGCTCCTCCGGGATCTATTTCCTCAAACTCCTGCTGGACGGGGAACAGGTCCAGACCCGCAGGACGGTGCTGCTCAAGTAAAAGGTCTTCCCTTTCGCCTTCAGGCCATTTTGCTTCTATGGCAAGCTTTTTCACGGGTCACCCTCTTTTCAAGCTGCCTATCACTTGTCTATCCACTGTCTATCACTTGTCTATAATAAACAAGTGATAGACAGTGGATAGACAAGTGATTAACGCCGTCATGGGAGGATGGCCCGTCCTGAAAATGAAACTGCAAGCGAATGAAAACCGGTTTTAAACCGACCCACTCAGTTTGAAAGTGAGCTTTTTTTCTGAAGAATAAGCCAGCTATTTGATCAGGACCAGTTTCCTGACCTCGTTCACAGAGTCGGTTTGCAGGCGGTACAGATAGATCCCGGAGGGCAGGCCGCGGCTGTCGAGGCTGATCTGATGATATCCAGAAGCAAGGGTGTGGCTGGCAACCAACTGTCCACGCAGGTTGTGGACCGTGAGCAGTCCGGTTTCGCGGCTGGCGATCCGGGTTTTTATTATGGCCGCCTCACCTTTGCGGAAGGGATTGGGATAGGCGTTGTGCAAAGAGGAAAGCCCCGTTATTCCGGGAGCGAGTTCATCTTCGACCTCCACTCCGCCCGGGGAAAGTTTGGCGATAAAGATATCGCCTTCGCCGCTGCTGGTGACCTCAGTGGAACCAAAATCCGCTGTATTCCAGAAATGACCTGTCACAAAGCTGTTTCCGGCATTGTCGAGCGCGATCGCTTGGGCCCATTCACTGCTGGATCCTCCGGCCTGAACAGCCCAGATCCAGTTTCCGCCGGCACTCAGCTTGGCAACAAAGATATCTATGCTGCCGTAATGGGTCAGGTTGGTAGCCCCAAATTCGGCCGTACCACCAAATCCGCCGGTTACAAAGCTGTTTCCATTGTCATCAACACAGATGCCAAATCCATCGCCACTGTAGTTTCCGACCGCATCCGTTGCCCAGAGCCAGTTTCCGGCAGCACCCAATTTGGCAGCGAAGATGCTGCCGCTACCGCCTCCAGTGAGATTTGTGTTCCCAAAATCGGCCGGTCCGTAAAAGATGCCGGTCACATAGCAATTTCCGTTGCTGTCGCTGGCTATGCCATAGCCATAATCCCCATAGACATCGGGAGAACCAGATTCTCCGGCGCGATTGGCCCAGATCCAATTGCCTCCCGCGTTCAGACCGGCAACGAAGATATCGCCCGTGGAACCGTTGGCAGTGAGACTTATGGAGCCAAACTGGGCAGTATCAGCGAAACCGCCGGTAACGAAGCAATTTCCGCCGCCGTCGGTGGCGATGCCATAGCCAGTTTCATCGTTGGGCCCGCCGGCACTTTCAGCCCAGATCCATTCGCCGCTCGTATCCAGCTTGGCGACAAACACATCCCGGTATCCACTGCTGACCAGGGATAGGGAGCCAAAATCGGCGGTTCCCATAAAAAAACCGGTGAGGTAACAGTTTCCATTGCTGTCGTGGGTTATGCCGTAACCATGGTCAAGCAAAGACCCGCCAGCGCGTTTTGCCCAGAGCCAGTTTCCGTCCGCGTCCAGCTTGGCGACGAAAATATCGGCCGAGAAGGAGTCGCTGGTCAGAGTGGTGGCGCCGAAATCGGCAGTGAACATGAAATAGCCGGTAATGTAAGAGTTGCCAGTGTTGTCGGTGCTTATGCCATAGCCAAAATCCGGCATCAGTCCACCGGCGCGTCTGGCCCAGATCCAGTTTCCACTTGGGCCAAGCTTGGCCACGAAGATGTCACTGCTGCCGGCTGAAGTGAGGGTGAGGTCGCCAAAAGTGACGCTTTCCTCAAAATAGCCAATGACATAGCTGTTTCCCGCGGAATCGGTGGAGACGCCATATCCCACATCATATTCAGTGCTGCCGGTGCTTTCAACCCAAAGCCAATCAGGTGCTTGAGCTGAAAGAAGGGTTGCACAGCAGATCAGGGCAACGCTAAGTAAAATTCCTTTCAAATGGTGCATTGTTCCTCCCCTAAAGATATTAAAATAACAAATGACATAATTGGTTTTAGTAATCATCTGTCAAGGAATAAATGCCTTTATGCTGTGTCCGTTGAGAGGCACGCCACATATCAGGGCTGGATTGAAAGGAATCCAAGCGTAATGCCCTTAGCTTGATGGCAACCATTTTGGACCATTTCTTGGAGTATGCCAAACCCGGCCGATAGATTCCCGGAAAATAGTTCTCTACCTTCAGCAGAAAATGCTTGACATCATCTGAAGAGACCACAAACAGGTAATTGCGTGGCGTAATCTTACAAAAATGCACTGCCCCGCACTCATACCGATAAGGTATGCATTGATCTTTTATCGTGCTAAATTTAGATTTGGAAGTTTGTTAAGGACGGGCCTGATAACCAGGTTCACCGCTCCGGGAGTCCGTGTCTTGTTTGAGGCAATTTCTTGCTCCGGGTTCCAACCGTTCGAAATTATTCTGCCGCTGCCCTCAAGCGTGCGGCACCTTACCTGAAAACCATAAAAAAACATAGAACAAGGAGCAACAATGAAAGCTTTGCTATTGACCCTTGCCGTTCTGCTGCTGGCCATGAGCCTGGCTGCGGAAACGAAGACCTGGACTGGCGCGGACACTATCATGGACTGGGGCCGCGCCGCCAACTGGAACCCGCCCGGAGTGCCCACCGCCTCTGACGACGTGATCATTCCCAGCGGTTTGACCGGTTATCCCTCCACCATGTTCAACGCGGGAGTCTGCAACAACCTGACCATCCAATCCGGGGCCCGGGTGACGGTGAGCAGCAACCACCTGACCGTAAACGGCGCCATGACCAACAGCGGCGAACTGCGCATGACCAGTGCCAACGGGCAGCTCACCGTGTATGGGACCCTGACCTGGGGAAGCGGTTCCTTTGCCACCATCACCAACCAGTCGGCCACCCTCAATCTGCGCAGCCACGTGACCTTTGCCAGCGGCTCCAACGTGGTCATGGCCATGGGCAATCTCAATTTTACGGGCAGCACCTGGAGTTATCTGGAAAACCACGGCTTCTATCCCGAACTCAACAACGTGACCGTGTCCAAGACAGGAGGAGCGGCGCTGGCCTTCAGTGCCAACTCCTTAGCGAGTTCCAATGTGATGATATACGGCGATTTCATCGTCAACGAAGGCAGCAACGCCTATCATTACTTCTCTGGCGGGACCAGCCTGATGGGTGATCTGATAGACCACAACTACGGGGCGATGACCACGGGGGTGCGCTTTAACAGCGGTACACTGTTAATGCAAGGTTTCCAGCAGAACATATCGCTGCCAGGCAGCAATGCCTATCTCAACAACCTGAGAATAGTATGGAACGCTTCTGTCACCCTGCTCACCGATCTGACCCTGCGCGGCAATCTGTACTTAGGCTTCGGCAGCCTGAACGGCAACCAGAAAAACATCACCATTGCCGGCGACTGGGAGAGTACGTATCCGGAACGTTTTGCGCACAGTGGGACCCGGGTCACCTTCAACGGCGAGGGCGACCAGTGGTGCCTGTCTGAGGAGGAATTTGCCTCCCTCTGGGTGGACAAGCCATCCGGCAACCTGAAGATCAACGCGAACGTCAGTTGCGAATCCTATGCCTGGGTCTCCGGCGGAGTCGAAGTTGTCAACGGCGCCACCTTCACCGTCTCCAGCCTGCTCACCACAGGCATCCGCGGCAATTGGAGCGTTGCCTACGGTAGCACGGTCGACCTCCATAATCCCGGCGCTTCGATCAACCTGAACGGCAACCTGACCATCAACGGCACTTTCAACGTCTACGGCGGAAACAACGATTCGAGCTGGGCCAACGCGGCCAACACCTCGGTGACCATCGATTCTGAAGGCATCCTGGATTTCAAGGACCGCGGCATCGCCATACCCAACAATTCCTTTACCCTGAGCGTCACCATGGGCGTCAACAGCTCGATCAGGACCGTGGGTTCGCTAAACCTGTCCCGGAACAACTTCAGCTTCAACGGCGGAATAGTGCGGTTTTACGGAGACACGACCACCTGGCTGCTGGCCTCCTCGACCTCCACCCTGCCCGGCCTGCAGGTGCAAAAAGGGACCGGAGCGCTGGCCTGCCTAAGCGACCTGACCCTGACGGGCCACCTCCACCTGCTGACCGGCACCCTGCAAAGCTCCACCTACCTGAATGTGGCCGGAAACTGGATCAATTACGCCGGCGCGTCGGCCTTTGTTCCGGGCGGCACGGTGACCTTCAACGGCAGCGGGAACCACTATGTGAGCGGAACCACCAATTTCGGGATGCTGCAGTTGAACAAAACCGGCACCATGTCTTTCCCAGCCGGGAGCACCGTCACCTGCGGCAGTTACAGATGGCTGGCCGGCACCCTGTCTGTGACCGGCGGCAGCTTCACCGCGCAGGACCTCTACGGCCTGGGGATCGAGGGCAACCTCGAAATCAGCGCGGGAACGGTCCATATTTATCAGGACCCGAACAACTATCTGGACCTCAAGGGCAATCTGAACATCAGCGGCGGCGAGCTGCACCTGCATGGCGGCTTGGCCGAATCATGGTTCCCCTGGGGCAACGACACCAGCCTGATCATGAGCGACGGCCTGCTCCAGTTTCACGACCATGACGTCATGATCTCCAATATCCCTCTCAACTTCAATTGCTACATCACCGGCGGCACCATCAAGATCCCCGGCAGCCTGACCATCCTGCGCCAGGATTTCACTCCCTACGGTGGTATAGTAGAACTCTATGGCAGCGCCGATGCCACTATCTCCATAGCCCCTAACTCCCGTTTGGAACACCTGAACATCAATAAGACCGCCAGCCGCGATGAGGATGCTGATCAGAGCTGGGTCCGCACCAACCGCGAGGGAGAAAGGATCGAGACGACCAGGGCCAGAACCGTAACCTGCGCCACCAACATCACCCTGCGTGGCAATTTCTCCATCTACAACGGCTGGTTCATCGCCCCGCCGAATCTGAGGGTTGGCGGCAGTTGGAACAACACTGTGGGCCCGGACGCCTTTGTGGAAGGGACTGGCACGGTGATCTTTTACACCGATTCCATCAGCAATTGCCACGGCGAAACCTTCAACGTCCTGGAACTGGCCAAACACCCGGATAACGGCTATCTGGGGTTCCCCGCCGGCAGCGAAGTGACCTGTGCCAGCTATCTCTGGAACTCCGGCTGGCTGCAGGTGAGTGGCGGCAGCTTCACCGCCCTGGATTTCCCAGGTCAGGAACTGAACGGCAACTACCTGCTGACAGACGGGACCATCAACCTGCATCAGGACACGGATTCAGACTTCCATCTGAATGGCCGGCTGAGCGTCTCCGGCGGAGTTCTGAACGTCTCCGGTGGTATACCGAATCTCTACATGTATTGGCCTACCGCCAGTGGAAACAGCGTCATCCAGACCGGGGGACAGATCCATGTCCACCACGCTTTATGGTTTGAAAGCTTGGACAATACCACAGTCAACCTCAGTGGGGGCATACTCTTTGTTAAAAGCGCTCTGTGGGTGGGGCGTCCGAATGTTGCCTCCGGCAGTCATGTAACCAGGTTTGAAGAAGATATTGACCAGCACTTGAATATGTCGACAGGTTGCAGCCTCCGCAACGTCTGGATCAATAAATCCGATCCCTATAAGGTCATTATCAGTTATTTAAATGGCAACATCATTACCGGGGGTCTCACGATCCTGGGAGGAGGCCTGAAACTTCAAGGGGCGGTGCATCTGAACGTCGAAGGGCTTTTTAACGTTTCAAACGCCTTTGTTGAAATGACTAACTCCGCCGCCGTGATCGAATGCAGCAGCATTTACTGGGTCACTGGCTCAACCGCCGCTTTCACTGCCGGCACGCTGCTGGTGCACACGGGCTTGCGCTTCACCTCCGACGCGAATATCGACCTGCCCTCCACCGTCGACGTCAGGCTGGAAAACAGCTCGGAGCACGTGCTTGTTTCTCCCTGGATATCCGGAACCATGGATCTCCGGCTGGGAAACCTGATCATCGGCTCTCCTTCCGTGCCAACCGAGGTTCGCATCGATCCCAACCAATACAACAACCTGAGTGTTCTGCTTTCCGGAGAACTGAGGGTTAACGCGGGATCCAGGCTCATCACCTATGAGTCCGGCCTGGAGGTGGATGGCGAACTGTACCTTGATGGCTGGCTGGACATGAACGGAGAGAGCACCACGACCGTTCACGGCAGGCCAAGCTTCACCGCAAGCTCGAAACTGTCCATCACCAACAACGGGACCTTCCTTTGCGACCAGCAAGTCGGCAGCATGCAGATAAACTTTTCTGGCATCCTGGAGCTGACTTCCGGCACCCTGGACATGGAGCCTTACATCCTGATCTTTAT
Organism: Candidatus Syntrophosphaera sp.; assembly: GCA_019429425.1. Lineage (NCBI taxonomy): Bacteria > Pseudomonadati > Candidatus Cloacimonadota > Cloacimonadia (SeqCode) > Cloacimonadales (SeqCode) > Cloacimonadaceae (SeqCode) > Candidatus Syntrophosphaera > Candidatus Syntrophosphaera sp. The sequence goes on along the minus strand of JAHYIU010000041.1, from coordinate 12,351 downwards.
CAGCGGCGCGCAAACAGACATCAGCGGCGGAACCATCATATGCCGAAATCTGCTGGCCTCAGCCTCCAACGTGTTCCAACCTTCTGACGGAACAGTTATCTTGAGGAACAACGATTTAATCTATCATCAGAACATAAATTTTTTGGACGATAGCAACTGGTTTCACAACCTGGTTCTCGACTTGAACGAGCGGAGTGTGTTGGCACGGGATTTGGTCGTCAACGGCAATATCATCCTGGAAAGAGCCTCTCTGGACCTGGACGATCAGACCCTGCACTGCCACGGCCACATAGACATCAACGCAGATACGATTTTTTACATGGGTCCCGGTTCCCAACTCCATATGGACGACGCCAAATACATCAGCATAAACATGGGCGGAAAATGGAAAAGCACGGGAATCTACGACCAGTCTGCATGGGTTACCAGTTCCACGGGCTACTACGATTTCTATGTGCAAAACGGCGGCTTGATCGAAGCCAAGCACACGACCTTCGAAAAGATGGGCATCCAGGGCCTCTATCTGAAACTTGGCTCCCAAGTGCAGGGGGATAACCAGTTCCTGAACTGCCGGTTCAGATACGGCCATCCGGACGGCAGCCTGCTGAGCATCAACAACGTCCAGAACCTTGGCCTTTTGAATGTGGACTTTCCCTTCAACACCTCGGGCAGCGCCTACAACGTCTACAAGATGAACAACCTGGGCTGTGTCAATTTTGCCGGTGCCACGGGACTTTTCGCCGGAGAGGCCAATGAATGTGATCTTTATGGCAAGGTCTTCTGGAGCCAGCCCACCTACGAGAGCGACCTGAGGATCCTGGAAGCCTGGTGGGATGAACCCACGGCCGAACTGGGCGAAACCCGCAACCTGGTTGTCACCGTCCTCAACGACGGTTATCATACGGCGGATGCGATCTTGCTGCGGGCCTATTACGACCTGCCCCAGGCCCCGTTCTCCGGGCAGCCGGGAGACCAGCAGATGCTGGTGAGCTTGATGCTGCCTTCCGTGCCGCGTACCGTGTCGTTTGAAGTTACGAACAACGATCCGGGAACCCTGGGCCTGTGGAATTCCTGGCTCATGATCAATCCGGACAACAACTTCAGCGAAGCCGATTACTCAAACAACGCCTTCGGGCCCGTCAACATCACCTGGACCGGCGAGGCCGGCCTCAATCCCGTCACGATCACCCAGTTCTACCTGGACGGCTCGCAAAACCCTGTCCTGGTCTGGCAGCACGACGATCCGCCCGGAGTCTCCTTCAACATCTACCGCAGCACGGACCCCTTCTTCACACCCGGCCCGGAAAACCTGCTGCACACCACCACCCTGCACCAGTACACCGATACGGCGGCTGGAGAAAGATACTTCTACCGGGTCACGGCATTCGTGGATGGACCGTAGTTTATTCGAAAACAAGATAAGCGGGGAAGCGCTTTTTGCGCCTCCCCTTTTTTCTGCTCCGGCGGAGTGACCCCACCCCCCTGCCGCAGAAAATTCTTGACATCATCTAAAGAGACCACAAACAGGTAATTGCGTTGCGTAATCTTACAAAAATGCACTGCCGCGCACTCATACCGATAAAGTATGCATTGATCTTTTATCGTGCTAAATTTAGATTTGGAAGTTTGTTAAGGACGGGCCTGATAACCAGGTTCACCGCGCCGGGAGTCCCTGTCTTGTTTCAGACAACATTATGCTCCGGGTTCCAATAGTTCGAAAGTGTTCTGCCGCTGCCCTCAAGCGTCCGGCACCTTACCTGAAAACCATAAAAAAACATAGAACAAGGAGCAACAATGAAAGCTTTGCTATTGACCCTTGCCGTTCTGCTGCTGGCCATGAGCCTGGCTGCGGAAACCAAAACCTGGACTGGCGCGGACACTATCATGGACTGGGGCCGCGCCGCCAACTGGAACCCGCCCGGAGTGCCCACCGCCTCCGACGACGTGATCATTCCCAGTGGTTTGGCCGGTTATCCCTCCACTATGTTCAACGCGGGAGTCTGCACCAACCTGACCATCCAATCCGGAGCCCGGGTGACGGTGAGCAGCAACCACCTCACCGTGAACGGCGCCATGACCAACAATGGCGAACTGCGCATGACCAGTGCCAACGGGCAGCTGACCGTGTATGGGACCCTGACCTGGGCAAGCGGTTCCACAGCCAACATCACCAACGCGTCGGCAACCATCAACTGCCGGAGCCACATTACTTTCGCCAGTGGCTCCAACGTGGTCATGACCATGGGCTACCTCAATTTTCCGGGCACGACCTGGAGCTATCTGGAAAACCACAGCGCCGCCACCCAACTCAACACCGTGACCGTGGCCAAGACCGGAGGAGCGGCGCTGGCCTTCAGTTCCAGTTCCACCCAGGCTTTGACCATCAACGGCCATTTCATCGTCAACGAAGGCAGCAACGCCTACCATTACTACACCGGCAGCACCAACCTCAAGGGCGATCTCTGGGACCACAACTACGGGACGATGACCACTGGGGTGCGCTTCAACAGCGGCACTCTGGTGATGCAGGGTGACGAGCAGGACATCCAACTGCCCTGCACCAACGCCTATGTCCGCAACCTGACCCTGCAGCCCGAAACTTCCGTGACCCTGCTGACCAACGTTACTGTGAAAGGCACTCTGCGCCTGGAAAGCGGGATCCTGGACGCCAACCAGAAATACCTCACGATTGGTGGCGACTGGCGCAACACGGTGGGCCCCGCGGCCTTTCTGCACAGTTGGACCCGGGTCACCTTCAACGGCACGGGCGACCAGATCTGCGTGTTCCCGGAGGAATTTGCCAGCCTGTGGGTCGACAAACCTTCCGGCAACCTGAAGATTAACGCCAATGCCAGCTGCGAAGCCTATTCCTGGGTCTCTGGCGGCATCGAGGTCATCAACGGCGCCACCTTCACCGTCTCCAGCCTGCTCACCACAGGCATCCGCGGCAATTGGAGCGTTGCCTACGGCAGCACGGTCGACCTCCATAATCCCGGCGCCTCGATCAACCTGAACGGCAACCTGACCATCAACGGCACCTTCAACGTCTACGGCGGAAACAACGATTCGAGCTGGGCCAACGCGGCCAACACCTCGGTGACCATCGATTCCGAAGGCATCCTGGATTTCAAGGACCGCGGCATCGCCATACCCAACAATTCCTTTGTCCTTAGCGTCACCATGGGCGTCAACAGCTCGATCAGGACCGTGGGTTCGCTAAACCTGTCCCGGAACAACTTCAGCTTCAACGGCGGAATAGTGCGGTTTTACGGCAATACGACCACCTGGCTGCTGGCCTCCTCGACCTCCACCCTGCCCGGCCTGCAGGTGCAAAAAGGGACCGGAGCGCTGGCCTGCCTAAGCGACCTGACCCTTACCGGCCACCTCCACCTGCTGACCGGCACCCTGCAAAGCTCCACCTACCTGAATGTGGCCGGAAACTGGATCAATTACGCCGGCGCGTCGGCCTTTGTTCCGGGCGGCACGGTGACCTTCAACGGCAGCGGGAACCACTATGTGAGCGGAACCACCAATTTCGGGATGCTGCAGTTGAACAAAACCGGCACCATGTCTTTCCCAGCCGGGAGCACCGTCACCTGCGGCAGTTACAGATGGCTGGCCGGCACCCTGTCTGTGACCGGCGGCAGCTTCACCGCGCAGGACCTCTACGGCCTGGGGATCGAGGGCAACCTCGAAATCAGCGCGGGAACGGTCCATATTTATCAGGACCCGAACAACTATCTGGACCTCAAGGGCAATCTGAACATCAGCGGCGGCGAGCTGCACCTGCATGGCGGCTTGGCCGAATCATGGTTCCCCTGGGGCAACGACACCAGCCTGATCATGAGCGACGGCCTGCTCCAGTTTCACGACCATGACGTCATGATCTCCAATATCCCTCTCAACTTCAATTGCTACATCACCGGCGGCACCATCAAGATCCCCGGCAGCCTGACCATCCTGCGCCAGGATTTCACTCCCTACGGTGGTATAGTAGAACTCTATGGCAGCGCCGATGCCACTATCTCCATAGCCCCTAACTCCCGTTTGGAACACCTGAACATCAATAAGACCGCCAGCCGCGATGAGGATGCTGATCAGAGCTGGGTCCGCACCAACCGCGAGGGAGAAAGGATCGAGACGACCAGGGCCAGAACCGTAACCTGCGCCACCAACATCACCCTGCGTGGCAATTTCTCCATCTACAACGGCTGGTTCATCGCCCCGCCGAATCTGAGGGTTGGCGGCAGTTGGAACAACACTGTGGGCCCGGACGCCTTTGTGGAAGGGACTGGCACGGTGATCTTTTACACCGATTCCATCAGCAATTGCCACGGCGAAACCTTCAACGTCCTGGAACTGGCCAAACACCCGGATAACGGCTATCTGGGGTTCCCCGCCGGCAGCGAAGTGACCTGTGCCAGCTATCTCTGGAACTCCGGCTGGCTGCAGGTGAGTGGCGGCAGCTTCACCGCCCTGGATTTCCCAGGTCAGGAACTGAACGGCAACTACCTGCTGACAGACGGGACCATCAACCTGCATCAGGACACGGATTCAGACTTCCATCTGAATGGCCGGCTGAGCGTCTCCGGCGGAGTTCTGAACGTCTCCGGTGGTATACCGAATCTCTACATGTATTGGCCTACCGCCAGTGGAAACAGCGTCATCCAGACCGGGGGACAGATCCATGTCCACCACGCTTTATGGTTTGAAAGCTTGGACAATACCACAGTCAACCTCAGTGGGGGCATACTCTTTGTTAAAAGCGCTCTGTGGGTGGGGCGTCCGAATGTTGCCTCCGGCAGTCATGTAACCAGGTTTGAAGAAGATATTGACCAGCACTTGAATATGTCGACAGGTTGCAGCCTCCGCAACGTCTGGATCAATAAATCCGATCCCTATAAGGTCATTATCAGTTATTTAAATGGCAACATCATTACCGGGGGTCTCACGATCCTGGGAGGAGGCCTGAAACTTCAAGGGGCGGTGCATCTGAACGTCGAAGGGCTTTTTAACGTTTCAAACGCCTTTGTTGAAATGACTAACTCCGCCGCCGTGATCGAATGCAGCAGCATTTACTGGGTCACTGGCTCAACCGCCGCTTTCACTGCCGGCACGCTGCTGGTGCACACGGGCTTGCGCTTCACCTCCGACGCGAATATCGACCTGCCCTCCACCGTCGACGTCAGGCTGGAAAACAGCTCGGAGCACGTGCTTGTTTCTCCCTGGATATCCGGAACCATGGATCTCCGGCTGGGAAACCTGATCATCGGCTCTCCTTCCGTGCCAACCGAGGTTCGCATCGATCCCAACCAATACAACAACCTGAGTGTTCTGCTTTCCGGAGAACTGAGGGTTAACGCGGGATCCAGGCTCATCACCTATGAGTCCGGCCTGGAGGTGGATGGCGAACTGTACCTTGATGGCTGGCTGGACATGAACGGAGAGAGCACCACGACCGTTCACGGCAGGCCAAGCTTCACCGCAAGCTCGAAACTGTCCATCACCAACAACGGGACCTTCCTTTGCGACCAGCAAGTCGGCAGCATGCAGATAAACTTTTCTGGCATCCTGGAGCTGACTTCCGGCACCCTGGACATGGAGCCTTACATCCTGATCTTTATCAGCGGCGCGCAAACAGACATCAGCGGCGGAACCATCATATGCCGAAATCTGCTGGCCTCAGCCTCCAACGTGTTCCAACCTTCTGACGGAACAGTTATCTTGAGGAACAACGATTTAATCTATCATCAGAACATAAATTTTTTGGACGATAGCAACTGGTTTCACAACCTGGTTCTCGACTTGAACGAGCGGAGTGTGTTGGCACGGGATTTGGTCGTCAACGGCAATATCATCCTGGAAAGAGCCTCTCTGGACCTGGACGATCAGACCCTGCACTGCCACGGCCACATAGACATCAACGCAGATACGATTTTTTACATGGGTCCCGGTTCCCAACTCCATATGGACGACGCCAAATACATCAGCATAAACATGGGCGGAAAATGGAAAAGCACGGGAATCTACGACCAGTCTGCATGGGTTACCAGTTCCACGGGCTACTACGATTTCTATGTGCAAAACGGCGGCTTGATCGAAGCCAAGCACACGACCTTCGAAAAGATGGGCATCCAGGGCCTCTATCTGAAACTTGGCTCCCAAGTGCAGGGGGATAACCAGTTCCTGAACTGCCGGTTCAGATACGGCCATCCGGACGGCAGCCTGCTGACCATCAACAACACCCAGAACCTTGGCCTTTTGAATGTGGACTTTCCCTCCAACACCTGGGGCAGCGCCTACAACGTCTACAAGATGAACAACCGGGGCTGTGTCAATTTTGCCGGTGCCACGGGACTTTTCGCCGGAGAGGCCAATGAATGTGATCCTTATGGCAAGGTCTTCTGGAGCCAGCCCACCTACGTGAGCGACCTGAGGATCCTGGACGCCTGGTGGAATGAACCCACTGCTGAACTGGGCGAAACCCGCTTCCTGCGGGTTATCATCCTCAACGACGGTTTGCAGGCGGCGGATGGAATCGTGCTGCGTGCCTATTACGACCTGCCCCAGGCCCCGGTCTCCGGGCAGCAGGGAGACCAGCAGACGCAGATGAGCTTGGTGCTGCCTTCCGTGCCGCGTACCGTGTCGTTTGAAGTTACGAACAACGATCCGGGAACCCTTGGCCTGTGGAATTCCTGGCTCAGGATCAATCCGGACAACAACTTCAGCGAAGCCGATTACTCAAACAACGCCTTCGGGCCCGTCAACATCACCTGGACCGGCGAGGCCGGCCTCAACCCCGTCACGATCACCCAGTTCTACCTGGATGGCTCGCAAAACCCTGTCCTGGTCTGGCAGCACGACGACCCGCCCGGAGTTTCCTTCAACATCTATCGCAGCAGCGATCCCTTCTTCACACCCGGCCCGGAAAACCTGCTGCACACCACCACCCTGCACCAGTACACCGATACGGCGGCGGGAGAAAGATACTTCTACCGCGTGACGGCCGTGCTCGAATAGACGAGGCCGGACCCGCAACAAGAGCTGTGGGGGCCCGCGATCCGCGGGTCCCCCTTTTTTCGGGTGACCATTTCTCCCTGGAGGTGGCGCGGCAATGGCTGGGGAGAAATGCACAGCTATGCTCGGAAAACGGAACATATCCAGGGTCGCGGCTCTTCCGGAAACCTGCCCCAGGAGCGCGGGACTTCTGATAAGTTTGGCATCAAATCAATATCGGAGCAACAGGTCATATCGCTGACCTGTTAATATATTAAGTCCAATTTTTATCAGGTTGTTAGGCGGCAAACGAATGCTTCCCGCCCAATCAAGAACCATAAGCATTGGTGGAAAGTCTTTTTTAACAGGCGCTTTTGTCCCTTGCCAAATATCGCTCACCGTCAAAATGTATAAGTTAAATAGCCACTATTTTTCTTGACACAGTTTTGGTGGCCGCCATTGTGGTTTCAGAGTCAAATTGGGAAAGATATAGTTCTAACAACCGGCATGCTTAAAGCAGGGTCAAAGGAGCAGTCATGAAGGCGATAGCGATCTTGGCAATGATCTTGAGTTTTGTTGCCCTGAGCGGGGTAATGGCATCCAGCCAGTCCTCTGATCTGAGCCCACCCGGATATGACAGCGGCGAGAATTTTGCCGCGGAGACCGGAGATGGTTCCCAACTTCAAAGGCAAACCAACACCTGGACCGGGATGGTGAGCACGAACTGGCATTCATCCTCGAACTGGAGCCTGAATCATGTTCCCACCAGTTCCGAAACTGTCGTAGTCCCGGGTTCCTTGACCCGTTATCCAGTGGTGTCCGGCACCGCGGTCTGTTATTCCCTGACGGTGAACAGCGGCGCCAGCATCACCATCAGCACCGATCAACTGACGGTGCACACCAATTTCACCAACCACGGCCTCCTGGCCATGACCTCCAGTTCCGCCAATCTGCAGGTCAACCAATCACTGTTCTTTGAAAGCGGCTCCAGCACGAATATCACCGCCGATGCCTGGATCCGGGTGCAGTTGAATGTGGAGTTCAACGCGGGATCGAATGTGAACATGGCCAACGGCAACCTGGCATTTTGGGCCGCCGGCAATTCCTCCATCCGCACCCGGAGCAGCACCACGATCAACCACCTGTGGTCTGCCAAGTCGGCAGGCAGTTTTGCCAGCATCAGCAACGTCTCCACCCACGATCTGACCATCAACGGCAATATCAATGTGGAGGTCGGCAGCGCTCTTTATCATCCCTATAGCGGATACACCTACCTGAAGGGCGATATTGCCGTGGGCGCCTCCGGGATCGTCAATTTCAACGCCGGCGCCCTGGCCTTTACCGGTAACACGGATTCAAGGATCTGGCTGGAGCCAGACAACTATTTACACAACGTTGTGGTTCTCAAGGATGCCGGGGCTTACGTAAGATTGCGTTCCAACATAAATGTGCGGAATCTCTCCATCCAGAGCGGGATCTTGACGCCTCTGTACTCCTACACCACGGGAGGCTGGCCGCCAATATTGGTAACCATAGCCTACAACATCACCTTGCGCGGCAATTGGACCAACAATGCCGGGCCGGATAATTTTGCCCAAGGCAGCGGCTCATACTCTTCGCGGGTGACCTTGACCGGCACCGCGAACCAGACCATCGGGACGGAGACCTTCGCCATCCTGGAGTTGGACAAGAGCGGCGGCGCGATGCTGATCCCCTCGGGGTCAAATGTCACCTGCGCCTCCTATGACTGGACCCAGGGCGCCTATTCGGTGACGGGAGGGACCTTCACCGCGCTGGATCTGGCCGATCCCGGGATCTTCGGCACCATCACCCTTAGTTCCGGGACCATCAACTACCATCAGGATGACGCATCCTGGATTGACCTGAATGCCAACCTCACCATCAGCGGCGGCACTTTCAACGTGATGGGCGGGAACAGTCCGAGCTATTTCTCCTATCTCAGTACCGCCACCCTGAACATGAGCGGTGGAGTTTTGGACTTTCATGACGAGTCCATAGAAATCCATTATGTATTCAACCACAACATCACCAGCGGCACGATCCGCACCTCAAGGAGCTTCCGCGTCTATCGCAACGATTTTAATCCCAGCGGCGGTACCATCGAACTCTACGGCAGCGCGGACGCCTCTTTGCTCAATACGGCCGGCAGCAATTTTCACAACCTGACGATCAATAAATCCGCCATGCGGGAGGAACCGGAACACGGGCAACCGGAATGGGAAACCCTGCGCGACGGCAGCCAACGACTCCTGACCCGGGCCAACACCGTCACAGCCAGCGGACCGGTCAAAGTCAATTATACCTTTAGCATCCAGGCCGGCACCTTCAACGCCCCGGACCTGATGACAGTAAGGAGGAACTGGAGCCGCAGCGCGGGCACCACCTTCAACCCCGGCAGCGGAAAAGTGGTCTTTGACGGCAACATAACCAGCTATATCTACGCGAATGAGACCTTCAACGAGCTGGAATTGAACAAAAGCTCCAACACCAACAGGTTGTATGTCCAATCCGCCAGAAGCCTGACCTGCAACTCCTATGACTGGACCCAGGGGGCGCTGTATGTCACGGGAGGCACCTTCACCGCCCTCGACCTGGTGGATAACGGGATCTACGGCGTCATCAACCTGACTTCCGGCACCATCAACTACCATCAGGGAACAAGCACGGGTTCCTGGGTTGACCTGAATGCCGACCTCACCATCAGCGGCGGGACCTTCAACATCCATGGCGGCAGCACCATGGCTGTATTCTCCTATTCCAGCCCGGCCACGCTGACCATGAGCGGCGGCGTCCTCGATTACAAGAACCAGGGTATAACGATTTCCGCCTCCTTTGCCTTCGACCACGACATCACCGGCGGCACGATCCGCACCGCCCGGGCTTTCCGCGTGCAAAGAAACGACTTTCAGCCCGCGGGCGGAACCATCGAACTCTACGGCAGCCTGGATTCCTTGCTGGAAAATACCAGCGGCAGTTTCCTGCGGACCGTTATCATCAACAAAGCTGCCTCGCGCGACGGAGAGCCTGAAGCGGGCTTTTCGGATTGGGAAACTGACCGCCAAGGCAACCGCGTCCCTCTGACCCGGGCCAATACGATCACGGGAATGGGGCCCCTGTACATCCATGATCTCAATCTGCAGACGGGGACCTTCACCGCGCCGGAGAACACGACTATCACAAGCAGCTGGGCCAAAGCAACCGCCGCCGCCTTCAATCATGGGAATGGGACCGTCGCATTCGTTATTGGATTACAAACGGTTGAGGGCAACAACCACTTCCATGACGTAACCAAGACCTCGGGTAGCACCCTCAACTTCAATGGTCCCACAACCATCAGCGGGACCCTGACCGTCGGTACTGGAAGATTTGTGAATTTCAACGCCGCTGCCGACCTGGCGACAGTCCTCAACTCCAGCTCCGACGGCTATCTGTCATTCTATGGAACCAACGTTTCCACCATCGAGTCCTACACGGGAGGCGGACGCCTGCGCTGCTATACCCAGAGCCAGGTCACCGTCAGCGACCTCACCCAGAACGGGCTGTATGGCACCTATGTCGTGAACATGGCTGTTCTGGACATCCATCAGGATTCCGCCAGCTACATCGACCTCAATGGGTCGGTGTACCTTTTGAACGCCGGTGTCATCAACCTCTGGGGCGGAATGGACGACTGCTGGATCGGCTACAATGGAAACGTCACCTTCCAAATGAGCAGCGGGCAGTTCAACGTCAAGGACCGCGGGATCTATATCGGAACCAGCAACGATGTCAGTTTCGACATCAGCGGCGGGTCCATCCGGGCCAACGGCTGCTGGCATGACAACCGTGGCAACTTCCAACCCACGGGCGGAATGGTCGAACTGACCGGCTCGGCGGACACCTATCTGACCCAGCATCCCAACAGTTGGTTCTGGAATCTGCAAATCAATAAAAGCTCCTCCCGCGAGGAGAAAGGGCCGGAGTTCATCACCCGCCGCGACGGTAGCGTCATCCCCATCGTGCGCGCCAACAATCTCACCCTCAACGCCTGCACCGTCAAGGATGGCCTGACCGTCGCGGCCGCCAACGTGGTGACCCTGGCCGGAACCTTGACCAGCCTAAACGCCGGATTGATCAACATCATCAACGGAACGCTGGATGTCAACGAACAGACAGTCATCAGCACCGGCAACGTGCAGATGCTTGGGGTGTTGAAGCTGGGCGCGGGATCCTCGCTGCGCCTCGCAAACGGCAAAAGCCTGACCGTCTACACCGGCGGGACCCTGGAAACGATCGGCACCGCGGCCCAGGCCGCCACCATAACCCGCCACGTTTCGGGGAACTATGCCCTCAACCTCGAGAGCAATGGCACCATCTCCGCCGCCCACACCATCTTCGAATACATGGACGGTTCCGGGGTCAACATCAAAGACGGCGCCTTCGTCCACACCACCAACCGGCTCAACAATTGCACCTTCAGAAACGGCGCCAGCGGCGGCAGGTTGCTGACCATCAACAACGCCCAGAATTTCACCATCGACGGAGCCTATTTCCCCACCAACACCTGGGGCGGGGCCTACAACGTCTCCAAGACCGCGAACCAGGGCAGCGTCATGTTCGCCGGCTGGAGCGGCCCCTTTGGCGGCCCGGCCTTCGAACAGGACAGCCACAACCTCATCTGGTGGGAGGGAACCGGCGTTCCGCCCATTGCCGATCTGGCCATCAGCTACATCCCGGCGACCAACAGGATCCAGCTCGACTGGAGCTATCCCCTGATGACCACCGGATTCAAGATCTATCGCAGCACCGCGCCTGACGGGGCCTTCACCCTGGTGGGCACAACCACCAGTAACACCTGGTCCCAGATCGTGCCCGGCGATATCTATTTCTACCGCGTCACGGCCGTGGTTCCCTGATAACTGGGGCCGCCTGAGCCCGAAACCAGGTTGATACAAGTCCAAGCCGGCCGGCGATCCGCTGCAGCGCCAACAGATCCCGGCCGGTTTGGACATTCAGGCAGGTGGCAATATTCACATAAAACGGCCTGACCGATTCCTCTATTGAAAAACCCCGCGGGCTTGGCGGCGGAGTGGAATTTGCCACCCCTCCAAGTCGCGGGATGAAAACCTGATCCACAATGTTTACATCAGAACCTTTCATTAAAGTTTTCGAAGTTCTGGCTGGCTCCCGATATCAATACGCTGTCAATACGGACTCACTACGGACTTATACAAATTCCATGTTGACAAATCATATATAGTGATTATCTTGTCTCCAAAATCTAAATACTGGAGGCGAGATGCCACGACCAAAAGACCAATCGTTGCAGGAAGTATTCCTGAAAGCGGAGCAGGC
>JAHYIU010000040.1 GCA_019429425.1 Candidatus Syntrophosphaera sp. | reverse complement strand
CCCCAACGGCGTGACCATCGGCCTGAACTTGACCCGGCTGACGATCTCGGACATTCCGCTGTTCGACGAATCCTACCTGATCGGCACCAATGTCGACCAACGCATCAACAACAGCGATTATCAACTGACCGGGGATCCCGACGGCAAATTCAAGAGCGTTGACGACCTCTACAAATTTGCCTTTGCCAAGCACATCCACTACGACCTGAATATGGGCTGGATGTATTTTGAAGTTCCGCTGGACTTCTATTTCGGAGCCGGAGTAAAGTTCATCCGGCGCAATCTGATGGACAATCAGGGATCGGGGACCGGGGTGGATTTTGGCTTCAAGATGAACACCGACCTGGCGGTCATTTTTGACTGGGATGTCCTCGGCAGCCTGGATTTTGGCCTCAATTTCCAGGACTTGGCTGGGACGGACATCAGTTGGGACACCTATTCAGAGCATAAGGACGAGGTCCTCTTCAACACCAAGCTGGGGGTCGCCGTCACACAACCGATTCCCTTTCTGGATTCCAAATTGACCTTTGCCTATGATTATGACTACGTTTATGAGGGCTGCAACCACTACGGGCTGCAATTCAGCTACAAAGACCTGGCCAGCCTCAGGGCGGGATACTATTTTGACAATTTCACCTGCGGGGCCACGGTCAACGTCTATGGCGTGGGGATCGATTACGCCATGCTGACCAATCCTGTCGGGATAACCAACAGAGTGGGTTTGAGAGTCTATTTTTAACTGGAGACAACATGAAAACAACAACCTTGCTTGTTCTCGGGATCCTGTTGCTGCTATGCCTGGCGGCCTGCGCCGGATCTGAAAACGACAACCTGGACAAGATTCCCCCCATCCCGCCGGTCATGGTGCCTCATCTTGGCGATACAGGGGACGACCCGGCCGTGTGGAATAATCTGACCCTCATTTTGAATGAGGAAAACAACGGGATCGACGCGGTGCCAGACGGAGATTGGATCAGAGTCCAATGGGACCCTTTCAAGGATTCCGACCTCAGCCATGTCAAGATCTGGCGCTTCAGCGATTTTCAGCCGGAGCCGGTAATGGTCGATTCGATCTCCGCCTCGGCCAAGTATTACCTGGATGTGGACAGCGATCTCACCGAAAGGGTCTGGTATCACTATTTCATCGACCTGGTCGACCTGGCCGGAAACTCCTCCCGGTCGGACACCAGCAGCTACGCTCTGCTCAGCAAAAGCATGCTGGTCTACCCCCAAAACAATGCCACCATACCTCATACCAACGCGGAATTTAAATGGGATAGCACAGGAATCGCCTCCAAATACCGGCTGATGATCTTTGACGAGAACAACAACCACCTCTACCACGAGGACCTCTATGCGGCCATGGACTCCCTTTACATCAAGCTTCCGGTTAATCTTGGCATCACGAACAGTTCGGTCCTCTGGCGCGTGGACTCTTTCGACTGGGACCAGGAAAAGCTGATGTACATGGGATCCGAATCCCATCAAAGAGTCGTACACATCCAGTAAGTGGAAGCAAGCAAAGAAATTCAACCCAGATCAGGGCTCAGGTCCGAGCGAAAAACAACAGGATCGGTGAAAAAAAATCAAGCGGCCTGGGTATTGCCAGGAATAAATCCGGGATTATGGTAATTGCTTTCATGACAATCATTAATGATGCTCAATGCCACACAGGAAGATAACCGCATGAATCAAGCAAGCATATTATTTGGCAAGACGATAAAGATTTATCTTGACGTAAATCGATTATCCATAAGCATAACCAAAACAGGATAAATGAGGCTAAGGTGAAGAAGATACTGCTCTCACTCATCGTCATATGCATGGCGCTGCCAGTGCTGGCCCAGTCGCAAACTTCAGTCACGACTTCGAGCAGCATATCGGCCTATTCATATGAAGGCAACCGCAGTGGTGTTGAAAAGCTGAAAATGAACGTCTACGTGTTGGGACGCGTGAATAAACCAGGGCTCTACCTGGTCCCGGACGATACTGATTTCATCACCTTGCTGGCATTGGCCGGTGGGCCGGACGAAGACGCCAAGCTCTCCAAGATCAGGATCATCAGGCCCGCCAATAACAACATCGATGTCGAATCCGAAGCCCAGATCATCTGGATCAATCTCACAAAATACATGGAAACGGCTGACAACAAATTCCTTGCCACCAGCACTCAGGTCACCCGGGAAATTGACCCGGACACCGGCCAGGAAAAAGAAAGCATGGTTTACGACCTGCGCTTGCAGCCCGGAGACACCATAATCGTTTCGGGAACGATCTTCTACGCCTTCAGCAGAGTCGCGGATTTCCTATCCAAGGCCGCGATCGCCCTGAGCGTTTACAATCTGGTTACCAACATCAAATAGGTTGGTGGGATATGAATCATAATAATTCGCAGCAGCCCCAGAATGAAGAGATAAAGCTGTCAGATTATATACGCATCCTTATGCAGTACCGGTATCTGATCGTGCTGATCTTTATCCTGGCACTGGCCATCACGATCGTCTACACTTACCGGCAGCCCCGCATCTATTCAGCCGCGAACAGGATAATCCTGGAGAATCAGACCACCGGTGCGGATATCTTCATGCTGACCACCCAGGGCAGCGGCAAAAACTACATCAACAACCAGATCGAGCAGATCAGAACCCAATCCATACTCAACGCTGCCTGGGAGATCATGAAAAAGAACCCCGATTGGGAATCGTATCCGATCAGCACCTCAAGTTATCCTGCCGGAAGCTTGGGCCGGGTGAAAATCGAATCCAAACGGGATACCGACATTCTTCTGCTCTCCTTTGAATCCACCCACCGGGGCGAAGCGATGGCAGCGGTCAATGCTATCGCGGACGCTGTGCAGCAACAGAACACACAGATCGCGCGCCTGGAATTCACCACCATCCGCGAGTTTCTGGGTGAGCAGCTTGACCTGATCTCACGCCGCCTGCAGATTTCCGAAGACGACCTGAGGTCGTTCAAGAACGAAAACAAGCTGATCGAGCTGAGCGCCATGACCAGCAAGTGGATCGAACAATCCGCCGAGATCGAGTCCGAATATGAATCCGCCCTCACGGACCTTGCAGTCAAGGCCAGGACTGTCGAGGTCCTGCGCCGGCAACTGGCGGACCAGGATTCCCTGATCGGTAGGGTGGATAACGTTTTGCAGGCACCCTACATTGAGGAATTACGCAAACAGGTCATCAACACCCAGGCCATGATAGCACGGCTGCGGACCAATGAGAACTATCAGGAAGACCATCCGCAGATGAAGCTCCTCCAGGAGGAAGTTGCCAAGACCAAGGCTGCCTTGGACACCGAGATCCGGAAGTTCATCGCCATCTCCCTGCATCAAGACCCGATAGCGGCCAGGAACGACCTTCTGACCAAGATCGTCCAGGCGAACGTGGAACTGGAAATAGCCAGGGCTTATGTCAACGGGCTGGAACAGACCAAGATCCTCTATGACGACCGCATCATCACCCTTCCGGACAAGGAGTTGGAATTCGCCCGCCTGATGCGCAGCATGAGCTTGGATGAGAAGATCTACGGCATCATGATGGAGAAATACGAGGACGCCCGCATCGCTGAGCAGGCCAAGATCGGCACCATCCGCATCCTGGACTACTCAAGGATGCCGGGGGCCCCGATCAAACCAAGGGTCTCCATGAACATGCTGGTGGGCATCATCCTTGGCCTCGGCCTGGGAATTGGCGCGGCCTTCCTGGTCCATTCGCTGGACACCAAACTGCGCACTCTCGAGGATATGGAGAATTTCGTCCGTCTGCCGATCGTGGGCACCATCCCCCTGATCCAGGAATCGGAATCCCGCATCACCGAATTTAACAACATGATCGAGCAGGCTGAAGGCGAAAACAAAGAGCAGCTTAGCAAATCGCTGCATTATGTGATGATGCAGCTGGTCTCCCATTACGCTCCCAAATCCCCGATCGCGGAGTCCTACCGCACCCTGCGCACGAACATCCTGGCCAAAAAACCGGCCGGCAGCGCCACCCTGCTGATCACCTCCTCCGGTCCCAAAGAAGGCAAATCGACCACCGTGGTCAACCTTGCTGTCACCCTCTCCCAGATGAACACCAAAGTGATCCTGGTGGACATGGACATGCGCCGGCCCATGGTACACAATAAATTTGGAGTGGAGAAGGAAAACGGGCTCAGCGACTACCTGATCGATCCGGACGTCAGCCTGGAGCAGGTAACCAAGGCCTCGGGAATCCCCAATCTGGATGTGATCACCAGTGGTTTTGTACCGCCCAATCCCTCTGAGCTGATCTCCTCTTCAAGAACGGACAGGCTGATCGAAGAACTGCGCTCCAAGTATGATTACATCCTCTTCGACACGCCTCCAATCATCGCCGTGACCGATGCCCTGATCCTCACCAAAAAGGTCGACCTCACTTTCATAGTGGTCCGCTGCGGCTTCACCGAAAAGGGCATCATCAAGCGCACCAAAGAGCTGATGGAAAACATCGACGCCACCATCGACGGCATCATCGTTAACGGGATCTACGTGCAGAAATACTACAACAAGCAGAACTACTACTACTATTACTACTACTATTACTACTACTACGGGGATGAGATGCCCAAAAAGCAAAAAAAGCATGCTGATCGCCTCCTACGCAAAAGTAAATCTGTTTCTTGAGGTCCTGGCCAGGCTGCCGGACAACTATCACCAGATTGAGACACTGCTTTGCAGTGTCTCTGTTTGTGATACGCTCAAATTTGCTTTGACAAAAAGGCAGGATGTAAAATTGTGGTCAAACTTACCTGAAATGGCTGTCGAAAGCAACCTGGTTTACAGGGTTGCGGCATATCTTATGGATAGATACAAGCCTGAAGCTGGAATCGACATTTATCTGGAAAAGCGGATCCCTCTGGCAGCCGGTTTGGGAGGTGGCAGCAGTAATGCCGCGAACACCATCAGGGCCCTGAACTCCCTGTGGAAGCTGGAGCTTAGCCTGGCCGAGATGGAAGCGACGGCCGCCCTGTTTGGTAGCGACATTGGTTTCTTTCTGCATGGCGGGACCGCCTGGGCAACGAACCGGGGCGAACTGGTCGAGCCCTGCGCGGACCTGGATGTTGGGAACATCCTTTTGGTTAATCCCAATATCGCCATTTCGAGCGCTTCCGCCTACGCCATGGTGCAAGTCCCGGCGCAAGGCGCAAAGCGTTACTGGAAGCCGGACGCATGGCGGGAAAGCTGCTTCAACCGCTTGGAAGCCAGCGTTCGCAAAGAGTACAGGGAAGTGGACGAGGTCATTGCCCGCCTCCTGGAATCTGGAGCAATGCCAGCCCAGATGAGCGGCAGCGGCTCCACATGCCTGGGAGTTTTTCAGGACGCGGGCAGGATGCGTGCCTGCCAGAGTTATTTTGACCGTATCGGTTATTGGACAAAGATAGTGAGAACTATATCAAGGAAAGAGTATCAAAGTGTATTCAAAGCTTAAATTGATCACTGGAAAGGCCAACCGCAGTCTGGCCGAGGAAGTGGCACGCTTTGCAGGAGTGCCTCTCGCTGATATAGATCTGTTCAAATTTGCCAATGATGAATCCTTTGTCAAGATCAACGACAACGTCCGCGGTGCCGATGTGTTCATCATCCAGCCGACGAGCAGGCCCGTCAATGACAATTTGGTCGACCTCCTGATCATGATCGACGCCCTCAAGCGCGCCTCAGCCCAAAGGATAAACTGCGTCATCCCCTATTACGCTTATGCCCGTTCCGACAAAAAGGACCAGCCCCGGGTGCCCATAACCGCCAAGCTGGTTGCCGATCTGCTCACCGTGGCTGGCGCCAACCGGATCATCACCGTGGATCTCCATGCAGAACAGATCCAGGGGTTTTTCAACATCCCGGTCGACCATCTGTACACGATCCCGCTTTTTGCCCGCTATTTCAAAAGCATGGAGATCGAGGACATCGTGGTCGTGTCTCCCGATTCGGGTGGGGCCAACCGCGCCAGAGCCATGGCGAAGCGCCTGGATTGCGGACTTGCCATTGGGGATAAAAGGCGCAGCGGCAATGACGACAATGCCGAACTGCTGAATATCATCGGCGACGTGGCCGGCAAATCCGCCATCCTCTTTGATGACATCATCGATACCGGCGGTAGCTTGATCAATGTGGCCAAAGTCCTGCAGGAACAGAAGGTCAAACGGATCTACGCGGCCTGCACCCACGGCGTCCTATCCGGTTCTGCGGTCCAGAACATCCAGTCTTCGCCCATTGAAAAACTTTTCATCACCAATTCCATCGCCCTCTCCGACGAGGCGGCAAAATGCCCCAAGATCGTTCAACTTTCGATAGCTGAAATGCTGGCCATAGCAATAAAAAAAATACACATAGAAGAATCTCTCAGTATTCTGTTCAAATAGGATTTGAGATTGGAGGAATAAATGATATTCACCCTTGAAGCAAAGAAAAGGACCACCACCAAGAAAAGTGAACTCAACGCCCTGAGAGCGCAGGGACTGATACCCGCCGTACTTTATGGCAAGGAAGTGGACACTGCGTCCATCGCCATCAACCAGGGCGAATTTCAGCAATGCTACAAGAAGAGCTTCAATGAGCTTGCTTTTTACGAGATCGTTCTGGATGGCAAAAAGTATCACACCATCCTCAAGGATAAACTCATCCATCCGGTCACCCGCAACATTCTGCACATCGACTTCATGGTCGTTCAGGCCAAGGCCCAGATGGAATTTGAGATACCCATCCAGTTTGTGGGCGAAGCCATTGGCACCCGGGAAGGCGGATTCGCCGACATCATTCAGAGGACCGTCAAGATCACCTGCCTGGCCAAAGATGTGCCGGATGAGATCAAACTGGACACCTCGGAATTGGGTGTGGGCGATTCGCTCCACGTGTCTGACCTGGCCCAGGGAAAATGGCAGTACAAGGATAATCCGGATGTGACCCTGGTGGTGATCCACCCGAAGAAAGTCGAAGCACCTGCTGCTGAAGAAGAAGCAGCCGCTGAGGCCGCTGAGGCCGAAGCGGAAACAAAACAGCCTGCCCAGGAATGAAATTGATCGTGGGATTGGGAAACATCGGCAGCGAATATGAATTCTCGCGCCACAATGCCGGTTTCCTCTGTCTCACCCATTGGTCCCAAAAGCACCGGGTCAGCTTCAAGCACACCCGTCTGTTCGATTATGCCCGGTTCAAGGATGCCTGCCTGATCAGGCCAAACACCTACATGAACCGTTCCGGACTGGCCTTGGCAGCCGCCCTAGACCGCTGGAAGGCCAGCGAGGCCTTGATCGTGCATGACGACATCGAGCTGCCCCTGGCCCAAATCCGTTTGCGCAATGGCGGCGGCGATGGCGGCCATAACGGGGTTAGGTCCCTGTTGGAAAAGCTGCCTGCCGAAAGCCTGAAGCGCATCCGCGTCGGTATTGGCAGGGATGAGGGCGACCCCCGGGATTTCGTTCTGGACAGCTTTTCGGACGAAGATCTGGCGCTGCTCAATCCCGCCCTGGAGCAAGCCGTAAACTACATAGATACTTACATAACGGGCGATTTCAACTCCGTGTTGAACGCCTACAGCATATGGAAAAAATCCTGTTCCGGGGATAAGCTTCCCGGAAACAATAGTCCAAAGGAGAAAGACAATGATCAGGAATTATGAACTGATGGTGATCATCTCCCCCGAACTCAGCGAAGAAGAGGCCGGCGCGCTCAATGAGAGCATCCTGGCCCTAGTCAAAGAGCAAAGCGGAGAGATCATCAAGACCGATCCCTGGGGCCGCCGCATGCTGGCCTACCCCATCAACAAACGTCAGGAAGCATACTACTTCGTGAATTACTTCAAGATGGAAACCGCTGGCGTCAAAGCTATCAAAAGCCAGCTCAACATCAACGAAAAAGTGCTCCGGCACATGTTTATCGCCAAAGACGAATAGGAGGAATCATGGCAGATCTGAAGTTACCCAGACTCAACAAAGTGTTCATCGCCGGCCGCATCACCCAGGACCTTGAACTCAAGTACACCCCCAAAGGCACACCCGTGGTCAATTTTAGGGTCGCCATGGACAAGCGTTTCAAGGATGAAGCGGACCAGTGGCAATCAGTTCCGATCTTTGTCGATGTGGTAGCCTGGAATTTCAACGCGGAAAATATTTGCAAGCAGGCTCACAAAGGCACAGCCGTTATGGTGGAAGGCAGGATCGAAACACGATCGTATGTAGATTCGAACAATGTGAACCGCAAGGTTTTTGAAGTAATCGCTGATTTTGTCCAGACCCTGGAATGGAAACCCAGAGCCGAAGGCGAAGGGGTCGACGAAGACGTGCCTCTGCCCGAGGAAGCCCAGCAACCCACCGCGCAAACCACAACCGACGACGTCCCGTTTTAGGACCTGGAGCAGAAAATGAATTTGACAGACAGAACTGATAGAAAGAAAAGATTCACCCGCAAGAAATACTGCCGCTTTTGCGCCAACAAAGAGATCGTGATTGATTACAAGAACCTGGATACGATGCGCCAATACATCTCAGATGTGGGCAAGATCGATCCCGCCCGCATGACCGGGACCTGCGCCAAGCACCAAAGAAGGCTGACCAACGAGATCAAACGCGCTCGCCAGATGGCGCTGCTTCCCTACGTAGTGGAGTAAGTGTCCCTGATAGCCTTGCTTTTGGGCGCGATTGCCGCCTTCAACCCCTTTGTGGGCTTGATCCTGATGCTGGTCTACAGCCGGTTTTTGCTGCGCAACCTGCAACGGCCTCCCCTGAACAGGATTCTGCTGTTCTTTGTGTTTCCCATCCTGTTCGCGCTGCTGCTGCAACAGCCGGGTACGAACGTCCTGGCCTTGGACGCGGTCATCGGAGTCGGCCTGGCCGTCCTGGTGTTTCTCAGGACCCTGGGCAGGCAGGAAGACCCGACCGCGGCTTTGGTCCACTCGGCCCTGTTGATCATCATCTATGGGATGGCGCGGCATTTCCTCTTTGGCGCGTATCTCATCCAGGCAAACGAGCAGGCTGTAAGCGAAATGGGCAGATTGTTCCCCCGTTTCGTGGAAAGCCCGGATCTGCAACGATCGCTGGACATCATGCGTTATCTGCTTCCCGCGGGCTGGACGGTACCCCAACTGGCCGCCCTGTTTTTGGGCTTTGTCTTCTTCCTGCATTTGGGCGGAAGCAGATTCGCCTGGCGCGCCTTCAGCGTTCCCAAATACTACAACCTCTTGATCCTGGCGGTCTTGCCGCTGTATTTCTTTCCCGGTTTGCGCATGGTCTTTGTCAATACGCTGATCTCGCTGTGCGTCTTACCCCTGATCCAGGGGATCGGCGTGGTCCTGCATCATGTCTCACGCTGGTCCTCAAACGCATTGGTACTGGTCCTCGTGACGGTACTGATCATCTTCAACCTGATCCTGGTCGCGCTGCTGGGCTTTGCCGACATCTGGCTCGATCTCAGGAAATTAAACGTTAAAGGAATCTACACATGAAAGTGATCCTCTTGAATAATCTGGAAAAAGTGGGCAAAAAGGGTGAAGTTGTTTCCGTCAAACGCGGTTTTGCCAGAAACTACCTCATCCCCCGCAACCTGGCGCTCTACGCCACCCCCCAGAACATGAAACAACTCAGTTCCATCCAGTCCAAAGCCGCCGAGGAAGAGGAAAAGGTCCTGGCGGAGCTGAAAAAGCTTGACGCCCAGATCAGAAGCCTCAATTTGGTTTTTTTGCGCAAGGTGGATGAGAATGAGAACATGTTCGGCTCCGTTTCCGAAGCCGACATCAGCCAAAAGCTTGCCGAACAAGGCCTGGATATTCACAAATCCCTGGTCCTGATGGAAAAGCATGTCAAGGCCCTCGGCGAAAGCCTGGTCCAGATCCGTCTGCACAAGGACATCGTTTCGGAGCTGAAGATCACGGTGGAAAAGGAAAACAAAGAGCTTCCCCCGCTGGATGAGACTCCGGAGCCGGTGGAAACACCTGAGCCCGAGGAAACACCCAAAGAGGTGGAAGCTGAGGAAGCCGCTGAGCCCGAAGCCGAGGTCAGCCCGGAAGATCTGGCTGACGACGAAATTTAGATACGGGAGAAACCCATGAAGAATACCTTGTTTTACGTCACCAGGATCCTGGCGACAGTGATCGTGATCGCCGCCCTTTCCTTCATCGGGATCGGCAACCCCAAGGTTGTGCCTTTCTTTGCGCTGTTCTTCATAGCCGTGTTCGCGCTGGTCTACTTTCTGAACAAGAAGGCCCGGGAACGGGACCGCGAAGCCAAGTCCGGAACGTTTGCCAGCTCAATCCTGCAGATCCTGGGGCTGGTCGTGTTCGTCGGCGTGTTCTCCGCGCTGGGCCTGCTGCACGGCGTAATCGGCTATATCGTCTGGTTCCTGGTGGTCAGCATCATCGTCGCCGCCGTCTACCTCATGGTCAGAAACAGGCAGCGCCAATTTGATGTTGTCCCCACCAGCGGCAAAGGCAAAAAGGCATTCGTGGCCATCCTGGCCGTTTTGGCGGTTATCCTGCCCCTGCTGATCCTGATCTTTGGCGGCATGGCACCTATTACCGAAGGAAAGGGAGGCCTGGCCGTCGCTCTGGCGATAATCGGGACCCTGCTTTTCATCGGCCTGGTCGGTTATGCCCTGATCCTGATCAACAAAAAGGGCGACGTTTCCTCAAACCGCCTCCTGGGCTATCTGCTCATTATTATCGCGGCCCTGCTGCCCGGGATCTTGGTCCTCTTCGTCAGCAAGGAGAGCCAGACCGTCGCCGTTGCCTACATCGCTGCGCTGGTGGCCCTGGTCGCCTCATATCTGGCCCTCAATGCCAGGTATCAGCTCAGCTGAGCGGTTTGCCTATTGCTTTGACCCCGCCTTTTCCGGCCTGGTAAAGCTGATATGGCCCTAACTCCCGCGTCCCGGATCCAAAACCAGGTGTTGTCCAGGCTCGCCGGAGACAAGTTTCAGCCGTTCATCAAACTTTACCAGGCCTGGAAGGATGTGGTGGGCGATCTCCTCGCCGCCCGGTCCCATCCTTTCCGCTTTCAGCATGCGATCCTCTATGTGGCCGTCCAGAACAACGCCTGGCTGCAGGAGCTGGTGCTGAAAAAGGCCCAGATCCTCAAAAAATGCCGGACCAAAGTCCCCGAGGAGATCCGGGACATCATCTTCATGATACGGAGCTGAGACATGAAAAAAATCCTGATCGCCCCCTCCATCCTCTCCAGCGACTTTGGCAGGCTGGAACAGGAGCTCGCCGCCCTGAGCGCTGCCAACCTCCTTCATCTGGACATCATGGACGGGCATTACGTTCCCAACCTCACTTTTGGCGATCCGCTCATCCGCAAGGTCCGCCAGCTCAGCTCACTTCCCCTGGACGCCCATCTGATGGTCACCAATCCAGCCTCCTACGTCGACCGCCTGGCAGAGATCGGAGTCAACTGGATCAGCTTCCACCAGGAATGCGAGTATCACAGCCACCGTCTTGTGCAAAGGATCAAAGAACACGGAATCAAGGCGGGGATCGCGCTAAATCCGGCGGTCCCGGTCTCCAGCCTGGAATGCATCCTTCCGGACCTCGATTACGTGCTCCTGATGAGCGTCAACCCCGGCTTCTCCGGGCAAAAGTTCATCCCCTCCGTGCTGGATAAAGTGGCTGCCCTGCGCGAACTGATCGACAGTCAGAACCTCTCCGCCCTGATCGAGGTCGATGGCGGCGTCAATGCCGAGTTAGCCCCACGCTTGATCGCTGCCGGGGCCGATATCCTGGTTTCCGCCTCCTATGTCTTCAGCAGCCCCGACTACACGGAAGCGATCCAAATTCTCCGGGGCAATTGACATCTTTATACCCTTTTACGTGATTCACCCGCCACTTGCCCGCCTCCCGCTGACTAACCGCCAGACGGGCGGGTACTCGGCGGGTGGCAACCGGGCAATGAACGAGCCAGACAAAAGGGCGGAATCACCCCAGCAGCGCCCGGTAACATCCCCTATTATTCCAACTCATTGAAACAAAGCAGGATATATGTTTAGCAGCCTCTCGGAAAAACTGGACAAGGTCTTCCGCAACATCCGCGGCAAAGGCTATCTCACGGAACAGAACGTCAAGGACGCCCTGCGCGAGATCAGGATGGCCCTGTTGGAAGCGGACGTCAACTTCAAGATCGTCAAAAACTTCATTGTTGAGGTGGAAAAGCGCGCCCTCGGAGCGGAGGTGATGAAATCCCTCACCCCCGGCCAACAGGTCGTCAAGATCGTCTATGAGCAACTGGCCGCCCTCATGGACACGGAAGGTTTTGAGCTGAAAGCCTTTAACAACAAGCTGACCAAGGTCATGCTGGTGGGCTTGCAGGGTTCGGGAAAGACCACCGCCTGCGCCAAACTGGCCCTCCATTACCGCAAAAAGAACCTGAAGACGATGCTGGTGGCCTGCGACGTCTACCGTCCCGCCGCCATCGACCAGCTCAAGATCCTGGGCAAACAGATCGGCATCCCCGTGGTTGCCGAAGATAGCAAAGACGTGATCCAAATAGCTGAAACCGCGCTGCGCCTGGCCCAGAAAGAGCTGACCAACCTGCTCATCTTCGACACCGCCGGACGCCTGCATATCGATGAGGTGATGATGGACGAGGTTGTGCGCCTCAAATCCCATATAAAGCCTGATTACATCTTCTTTGTGGCCGATTCCATGACCGGCCAGGAAGCAGTTTCCGTGGCCAAAGAATTTTACGCCAAGCTGGCCTTCGACGCCGTCATCCTCACCAAGCTCGATGGCGACGCCCGCGGCGGTGCGGCACTCTCGATCAAAGCCGTGACGGAAAGGCCGGTTGCCTTCGTGGGCATCGGGGAAAAGCTGAGCGACCTCGAGGTTTTTTATCCGGAGCGCATGGCTTCGCGCATTTTGGGCATGGGCGACGTTCTCAGCCTGATCGAAAAGGCCGAGGAGGCCATCGACGAGAAAGAGAACGAAAAGCTGGCAAAAAAGATGCTCAAGAACCAGTTTACCCTGAACGATTTTCTCAAACAATTGCAGAGCATCAAAAAAATGGGCTCTTTGGAATCGATCATGCGTATGATACCAGGGCTGGGACATAAACTCCCGACGGACCTGAAGATCGACGAAAACGCGCTCAAGCACGTGGAGGCGATCATCCAGTCCATGACGGACCGGGAACGCGAACGGCCGGACATCCTCAACGGCAGCCGGCGCCTGCGCATTGCCAGGGGCTGCGGCAGGTCGGTGACGGAAGTGAACCGGCTCCTGCGCCAATTTGAAGACATGAAGAAGATGATGAAGAAATTCTCCACCCCGCAGGGGATGAAGGATCTCGAAAACCTGATGAGTAAAAACCGATAAGATAGAGGTAATCAGATGAAACGATTTTTAACGCTGGCAATTTTACTGTTCTTGACCGCGCTGGCCCTGAGCGCGGAAACCGTCTCCCTGGGCGACGGAAACAATTCCATCACCCTGCTTTCCTCCTCCGCGGCGGAAAGCGTCGTCCAATACCGGATTAACAAATTTGACCAAACCCCTGTACAGATCGAGGGAAACCAGTGGTTCCAGATCCGCCTGCCCAAGGAAGGGATCCTGCAGGAAAAAGGATTTCCGGAACTCCCGGTCTTCAACCGCAGCATCATCATCGACGGCTCGGCCCGGATGAATCTTGAGGTCTATGATGTGCAGTATCAGGACCTTGAGGTCCCAGTGGCCCCCTCGCGGGGCGTGATCACCCGCGACATCGATCCCGCCACGGTTCCCTACACCTTTGACAAGGTCTATCAGAGCGACAGCTTCTATCCGCATAACCTGGCAGAACTCTCCGAACCCTACATTCTCCGGGATTTCCGGGGCGTCACGATCAAAACCACACCCTTTGCCTATAACCCCCAAACCAAGGTCCTGCGGGTTTTCACCAGCTACAAGATCCGCGTCTTTGCCGACGGCCTGGATACCATCAACACCCTGACCGGCACGCGGAACGGCATCTCCAGGGACTTTCTCACCATCTACGAGAACCATTTCATCAATGGAACAGCTACCGCTATACCCCGGTTAGCGACATTTTCGGCAAAATGCTGGTGATCTGCCATACCAATTACATGAGCGCCATCCTTCCTTACGTGAACTGGAAAAAACAGAAAGGGATCGAGACCGAACTGATCCAATGGTCCACGATCGGAACGACCGCCGCGCAGCTCCAAACCTATATCCAGAACCGCTACAATGCCGACAGCTCCATCGCCTACATCCAGATCGTGGGTGACGCGCCGCAAATCCCGTCCCTGAGTTCGGGAGGCGGAGGCAGCGACCCCAGTTTCTCTTTGGTAGCGGGTTCTGACAACTATCCCGACATCTTCATCGGCCGTTTTTCAGCCGAAACCGCGGCCCAGGTCGAAGCCCAGATCAACAAGGCCATCGCCTATGAACGGGACATGAACACTTCGGCGACCTGGCTGTCCCGCGCCATGGGAATTGCCTCTGCGGAAGGCGGTGGCTCGCTCGGCGACATGGGCGAATCCGACATCCAGCACATGAACCTGATCAGAGGCGACCTGCTGGGCTATGGCTATACCACTGTCGACCAGATCTACGATCCGGGCGCCTCGGCCGCCACGGTCACCACCAACATCAACGCCGGACGGGGATTCGTGAATTACGTGGGCCATGGTTCCAACACCAGTTGGGGCACCACGGGATTCAGCAACACCAACGCCTCCGCGCTCACCAATGGATACATGGCACCCGTGATCCACGACGTGGCCTGTGTGAACGGCAATTTCGTCTCCATCACCTGTTTTGCCGAAGCCTGGCTGCGCAACGCCAATGGCGGTGCGGTGGCCATGTATGCCTCTTCCATCAACCAGTCCTGGAATTCGCCCATGCGCGCCCAGGACGAGACCACGGACCTGCTGATCGCGGAAGCCAAGACCACCGCCGGTGGCCTCTTCTACAACGGCTCCTGCAAGATGATGGATGTCTATGGCAATACCACCGGCTCCGACGGGGTCAACATGTTCAAGACCTGGCACATCTTCGGCGACGCCAGCCTGCAGATGCGTTCCAAAACCCCGCTCGTTATGGCGGTCACCCATCCCGCCCAGATCATCATCGGCTCCACAACTGTAAATGTATCCACCGGAGTGCCCAACGCGCTGGTTGCCCTTACATACAACAACAGCATCTATGCCCGCGGCTATACGGATGCCAGCGGCAACGTGGTTTTAAGCCTCGTCAACCCTCCCCAGGCAGCCCTGGATTACGTTCTGACCGCCACCGCATTGAACCGGGTCACCTATGTCGGATCAGTCCAGCAGGTCCCCGGAACCGGTCCCTACATGGCCGTGAGCGCCGTCAATTATGCCGACGGCAACAACAACAGCCCGGAATACAACGAATACGGCAGCTTCAACGTCACTTTCCAGAACATCGGGGCCGAACCCGCCACCAACGTCACCGCCACCTTAAGCAGCGCCACGGCCGGGATCACGATCACCGATGCCAGTGAGACGATCGCGTCCCTGGCAGCCGGAGCATCCACCACGGTCAACAACGCCTTCGCCATCAGCATTGCCGACGGGATCGCCGATGGCACCAGCGCCGCCTTCACCATTACCATGGCAAGCGGAACGGAGTCCTGGACCCACACTTTCAACCTCACCCTCAACGCGCCGCAGCTTTCCTTTGGCTCGATGACGATCTCCGATCCTGCGCCGGGCAACAACAACGGGACACTGGATCCCGGTGAGACGGTGACGGTAAGCGTTAGCCTGCACAACAACGGCGCGGCCGCGTCCCCATCAGGAACTGCGGTTCTTTCCAGCCCGACCCCTGGTATTACCATCAATAGCGGAAGCGCCTCATTTTCCGCCATCAGCGCTGCGGGATCGGCCCTTCTGGCTTTCTCGCTCACAGCCTCGGAAAGCATTGGCAACGGCACCCTGGCTCAACTTGGCTTCAATGCCAGCGCGGGTGCCTACACGGCCAACGCCACCGAATATCTTGAAGTGGGCGCACCCACCGAGATCATCATCGGGAGCGGAACCTCAAACCAGAGCTATCCTCTGGACCGCTATTACAACTATTCCGCGCATGAGGCGATCTACCTCGCATCAGAGATCGGCACAGGCGGATTGATCCAATCGATGGCATATTACAAGGCCAGCGGGACCGACCTAAATACCATCACCCCTGTAACTGTCTACATGAAGAACACCACAGCCACCAGCCTGTCCACCGGAACATACTCAACTGCAGGCTACACACAGGTTTACAGCGGAACCTGGCCCAACAACTCCACCTCCGGCTGGATGGAAATTGATCTGGACACGCAGTTCATGCATGATGGCAGTTCCAGCCTGGCTGTTTTGATCGTCAAAGGCTATCAGGCCTGGATCTCCGCCTACCCCAGATGGAACTACAGCACAAGCCCCACCACCCGTGCCCGTCAGGCCAGAGACGATTATTCCCAGCCAAGCTCCCTCACTGCCAGCAATAATCTCCCCAATCTGCGGCTGAAACTTTTTCCCGGCACCATAAACAACCCCGCCATCGTTGTCAGCCCCATCTCTCTTGCCTACGGCACCGTAAATGTGGGATCCAGCAGCGTCCAGCAATTCACGGTTCAGAACACTGGCACCGAGACCCTCACTGGAACGGTCACCACACCTGCTGGATTTAGCGTTGCCCTGGGAAGCCGCTATGTAGAAGGATCCTTCTCCCTGTCCGATCAGGATGACCGAAACACTCTCAGCATCAATGTTGCTGCCGGGGCCAGCCAGAGCTTTGATCTCACCTTTGCCCCCACCGCGGCAACCAGCTACAGCGGCAACGTGGTGCTTTCCACCAACGCGGCCAACAGCCCCACCGTCAACGTCGCCGTCAGCGGCATGGGCCTCCAGATGCCCAACGATCCGCGTTTCGTGGCCGAATGGGAGCCGGCCAAGGGAGCCCTGGTCCGCTATCCATTCGGCCTGCCCTACTCGCTGCTGGCCGATATGTCCAACAACGGCCTCCTCTACGTTTTGGTTACCTCATCCAGCCAAAGCACCTGCAACAGCAGCCTCACCAGCAACGGCGTGAACATGGCCAACGTGCGCTACATCAACACCTCCACGGATTCCTATTGGACGCGTGATTACGGACCCTGGACCATCTTCGAGGCAGATAATTCCATGAAGATCGTGGACTTCACCTACAACCGCCCCCGGCCCAATGACGACGCCTCAACCGCCGCCGTGGCCAGTTATCTGGGCTATCCCAAGTACGACATGCCCATTAACCATACCGGCGGAAACATCATGACCGACGGCAACGGCAAGGCGATGAGCACCGAACTCGTTCTGGAAGAAAATGCTACCCTCACCCAAAGCCAGATCGAACAGATGTTCCAGAACTATCTTGGCATCACGGAATATCAGCTCTATGAGGACCCGAACAACACCTACATCGACCACATCGATTGCTGGGCCAAGCTGCTGGACGTGGATAAGGTCCTGATCCGCAGCGTTCCCAGCAGCCACGCCCAATACGGAGCCATCGAGGCTGTCGTGGACGTTTGGGAATCCAAAACCTCCAGCTACGGCACGCCCTATCGGATCTACCGTGTCTATACCCCCAACAACGAGCCCTACTCCAATTCCTACATCATGAACAAGCGCGTCTACGTCCCGCAGATGGGAACAGCCAACGACTCCGCGGCCCTCGCAGCCTATCAGGATGCCTTGCCGGGTTACAACGTTCTGGGCTATTCCTATTCCAGTTTCGAATCCACGGACGCCATCCATTGCCGCGTGAACACCATCTTCGACGATCAGATGGTCCATCTCTGGCATCTTCCCCTCTCCACCGCGATGGCGAACAGCACTGTGCCCATCGAGGTCCAGATCACCCACGCCAATCCGCTCGATCCGGCCCAAACCTACGTTGCTTACAGGCATGGTGGCGGCGGGAACTGGCTTTATGCGCCTCTCACCTTCGTTTCGGGCAACACCTGGACCGCCAGCGTTCCGACCCCGGCCTTTGGCCAGACCCTTTATTACTACATCCTGGCGACCGACACCACGGCCAGAAACGCCACCCAGCCTCTCTGCGCGGCTCTGGATCCCTTCACTCTCCTGATCGACCAACAGGGTGAGAACACACCGCCGACAATCGCTCTGCCGGATAGTTTCAGTTTCGCTATGAACGGCAGCCTGGTGGTCGATTTCAGCCCCTATGTCGATGACGCGGATGGCGACCCGCTGACCCTTGCCTATACCGGAAACACCAATGTGCAGGTCTCCATCACCGGGCTTTCGGTCACCTTCAATGCCACAGCGGATTGGTTCGGGACCGAGCTCCTGACCTTCACAGTCAGTGATGGAACGGACAGCGCCGAGGATAGCGTCAGCATCGTGGTAAACCTCGATTACCTTGCAGTGCCAGAGATCACGATCACCGAGTTGGATCCCGCCACCCTGAGGATACAGTGGAACGCCATCCCCAACAGCCTTTCCTACGAAGTTTGGGCCTGCGACGAACCCTACGGAACCTACCTGTTCCTGGGCAGGACCGCCAGCCTCTTCTGGGATGACATTGTAACTGACCAGGCTAAGCGTTTCTACAAAGTGATCGCCACCGACGTGCCGATGGCCAAAAACCAATAACCTAACAACCCATAATGATACAAAGCCCGGTCCCGCCGGGCTTTTTTTAGGCTCTATTTCAAACCAAGTGGGTGATTGGCGCGTCAAATCCGGATTGAACAAGCAGCGGGTTGCCGATCTTGAGAATCGGCAAAGGCAGCACGGCTGCCTTCAGAAGCGGTCAGAAGACCGCTGTGGCAAATCGGAATTTGCCACCCCTTCTTGCCCCTGATGAAAACCTGACCCACTCAGTTTGAAAGTGAGCCTTAGATTTTCAGGTTCAGCGCGTCCACGACGGCTTTCTGCAGTTCGGGTTTTTCAGTCAGGTCGCTGCCCATCAGGTAATCCCGGCGCTGCTGGAAGCGGTCCTTGAGCAGGGCCTCGTATTTCTCCTTGTTGCCGCGCTTGGCCGGATCGTACCTGTCATAGTAGCCGGGCAGGATCTTATCCACGCTCTCGCGGGTGGGGATCATGGCCCCAGGCAGAGCCGGCCAGGCTTCCCATTCCAACTGGTCGAGCAGGATGGCGGTTTGCAGGGTGAGCGAGGTCTTGAGCGGTATGGCTTCCAGGGCATCGTCCGATTCCTTCCAGTAGCCGCGGGAATTGAAGCAGTAGAAATCCGCGCCGTTGTCGGCCACGTGGAGGAAGGCCTCCACGTCGCGGTAGAGCTCGTAAACCCGGAAGGGGTTGGCAAAGGGCTCGAACACGAGTTTGTTCAGCTCTTCCTCGGTCACGTTCTCCGCGCGGTTGCGTTGGGTCATGAGGGCAGCGCCCATCGCGATGGCGAGGTTCTTGTCCGCCAGCCGGAGAATGGGGGGCAGCACGGAATCCTTCATCAGCCAAACCAGGGCCTTGGGGAAAGCGCAGCGGTTCACATAGTTGCCCAGGAGGGCGCGGTCGAGCAGGGCGCGTCCGTTCTGATTGCGGGCGTCCTGGCCGATGGGAACGCGTTTGCCGCCCACTTCCGCGATCATGTGGTTCATCACGGCCAGGGTGTATTTCCAGTCCGGATGGTCGGGCGGGCGGCTGTCGGTCTTGTCGAAGAGGGTGGGTTCCCAAACTCGGCAAAGCTTGTTATCCAGGTCGATCTGGAAGGCGTCGTCGTGCAGCACCACTTTGCCAACTCCCTCCGGCATGGTGCCCGCGTTATCGTGACTGTTGGTGTGCGAGGATTTTCCGGTGCCGGAAAGGCCGTAGAAAGCGATGGAGCGCTTGCCCAGCTTGTGGTATTGTGCCTCTTTGCAGGTGCCGAAATCCAGTTCCTTGATCCCGCCGTGGCAGGCCGCCATGCCGATGCGGATCCCGGAGGTCCAGGCCATGGTGAGGGTGCCTTTCTTGCGTTCGCCGAAATAGCGCATGCCCAGGTTCACGATCACGTTGTGCTTTTCGTCCACCAGGGCCAGCTGCGGCGCGCCCACGTTGTTGTAAAACGGATCGTCGCAGGTCCATTCGTTGAAGGCGATCAGGATAACATCCTGGATCGGCAGCTTGGGGCTTTGCTCATACTGCTCCTTCAGCTGTTCGTAGGGCGCGAAATTCAGCAGCCAGTTGTAGACGTTGGCCACATCGGTTTCCGTGGTGATGAAGGTGGCCTTGATCATCAGGTCCGGGTCCAGGCCCAGGATCGCTTCGGCCTTGATCAATGGATAGTGCTGCATCTGCCAGACCGCTTCGCGGAAATCGCCTTCAAGTTTGTTTTTTTTGGGAGCATCAAGCCGGTGGTAAAAGCGCCGGGCCTTGGCCGTCCGGCCGATGATATTGCCGTGGCAGTCGTCCAGCACCTTCGCGTCCACGGGCAGGTTGTGGAGTTTGATGAATTCCGGATACACCGGCAGGTCGGTCACCGTGACGCCTGGCTGTTTTTTTGCCAGTTCATAGGCTTCGCGGATATCGATCTTGCGCACGTTGTGGGTGTTCATGAGCGTCTCGGCGATGGCGCGGATCGGAGACATTTCTTTAAAGCTGCCGTAATATTCGGCGCTGCTTTTGCTGGCCATGGTTCCTCCCTGTAAGGCTATATTTTATGAGTTTGTATCTAATCTTCTTTTCTTGCTTCTGCTCCAGGCAATCCTATGAAAGAACTGGATCCCGGCCCGCGCCGGGATGACAAAGTAACCTATCTGCCATTCGGACAAGGCCTTGCCAGAGGCTTTTCCTTCATCCGCGTGATCTGTTTTATATCCGCGTTGAGCTGCGGGAAATCCTCTTTGCGTTTGCCTCAGATCACATTCAGTTCCTTGCCGATCTGGCGGAACTTGTCCAGGGCAAAGTCAAGCTGCTCCCGCGTGTGCGTTGCCATGAAGGAACAGCGGATCAGACAGGAATTGGGCGGAACGGCCGGCGGGACCCCGGGATTGACGAAAACCCCCTCT
>JAHYIU010000039.1 GCA_019429425.1 Candidatus Syntrophosphaera sp. | reverse complement strand
CCGGTCAAGGTGATGAACAACAGCGGCCAGATGACCTTCACTTCCATCACCAACGGCATCACCCACGCCGCGGACAACGGAGCCCACGTGATCAGCATGAGCATCGGGGCTGAAAGCGGCGCGGACGAGGGCGACAACCCCGCCTGCGACACAGCTCTCTACTATGCCCAAAACGCCGGCTGCGTCATCTTTGCCGCCACCGCCAATTCCAACGCCGCCGCGATCGCCTATCCTTCCAACCACACCGTTGTGATCAGCGTAGGCGCGGCCAGCCCCACGGGCCAAAGGAAAAGCCCGACCTCCTCGGACGGCCAGAACTGGTGGGGCTCAAACTACGGCGTGAACATCCAGGACGACCCCAAGGCAGTGGACATCATGGCCGCAACAATCCTGCCCGCCACTACGACGAACGGCTCCTACAGCACCAATTTCAACGGAACTTCCTGCGCCACGCCATACGCCGCGGGGGTCGCGGGCCTCATCCTTTCCAAGGATCCCGGACTGACCCCGGACCAGGTGCGCGACGCCATCGTCAATTCCGCCACGGACATGACCATCGACGGCGGAGCAGGCTGGGACCGCTACACCGGCTATGGCATGATCAACGCCGATGGAGCCCTGGCCCTCATCGCCCCCGGAATGCCGAACTGCGTGATCACCTCGCCCCAAAACAATTCCGCCCACAACCTCGGCAGCGTCATCAGCGTCAACGTCACTTCCAGCGACACCGACGGCACCATCGCCCACGTCGCTTTCTACGTCGACGATCCTGGGGTTGCCCTGCATATCGATTACGACGCCCCCTACACCTGGAACTGGAACACGTCCGGCTTTGCCTCCGGCCCGCACACCATCATCGCCATGAGCACCGACAACGACGGCAACGTCCGCGAGGCCAGCGTTTCCGTGATGCTCCTGCTCCCCGCCCATGAAGGCTTCGAATCAGGCCTCTTCGACATCTATCCCTGGTCCAACCTCAGCGGTTCGCCCTGGACCATCCAGGATTCCGAATATTATTCCGGCACCCGCGCCGCCAAGGCCGGAACCATCACCCACCTGCAGGATACCACGCTCAGCCTCTATCTGAACGTCACCGAGCCCGGCAGCGTCAGCTTTTTCCACAAGGTCTCCAGCGAGGCCAATTACGACTATCTCCGCTTCTTCATCGACGGAGTCCAGCAGGGGCAATGGTCCGGAAATGTGGACTGGACCATGCAGAGCTATCCCGTCGCCGTGGGCCCCCGCACCTTCACCTGGACCTACGTCAAGGACCAGGGCGTGGATTCCGGCAGCGACACGGCCTGGCTCGACCACATCATTTTTCCGCCCCACAACGCGCCGCCTTTCGCGCCTTCGGACCTCGACGCCACCGTCATGTCGCCCACCCGCGTGCTGCTGGCCTGGAGCGACAATTCGGACGATGAGACCGAATTTTACATCGAAAAGCTCAGCGGCGGATTCTGGACCCTGGTGGATTGGGCTTTGGCAGACGTGACCAGCGCCGTGATCTCCGGCCTGAACCCCCAAACCAACTACAGTTTCCGCGTGCGGGCCTACAACGCCAACGGAAACAGCGCCTACAGCAACGTTGCCAGCGTCATGACCCTCGGCCCGGACAGCCCGGACAACGTTTTCGCTTCCGCCGACGGAAACCAGGTCAACCTGGCCTGGAGCGCTCCTCTGGCCGGCTGCGACG
This sequence comes from Candidatus Syntrophosphaera sp., assembly GCA_019429425.1. Classification (NCBI taxonomy): domain Bacteria; kingdom Pseudomonadati; phylum Candidatus Cloacimonadota; class Cloacimonadia (SeqCode); order Cloacimonadales (SeqCode); family Cloacimonadaceae (SeqCode); genus Candidatus Syntrophosphaera; species Candidatus Syntrophosphaera sp. The sequence goes on along the minus strand of JAHYIU010000039.1, from coordinate 19,313 downwards.
GCTATCAGGTCTGGCGTTTCGCCCTGGTCAACGGCGAACCCGTCAATGGAGTTTTGCTCACTGCAACAGGAATCACCAGCACCAGCTTTGCCGATCCGGATTGGCATCTGCAGGAGGTCGGCGACTATCTCTGGCAGGTCGTCGCGTTCGGCACTTCCGGAAACTCCGCGCCCTCGCTCTCCAATTCTCTCCACAAGGTGCAAAACGGCGTGATCATGGGCTCGGTCACCAACCTCAGCGGAGTCCCGATCCCGGACGCCGTCATCTCCTGCGGCACCCTGGCCGTTTCCGCCAACGCCTATGGCGTCTACGTGATGTCCGTTTTGCCGGGAATCTATATCCTCAACGCCAGCCACGCCGATTATGAGGCGGTTTCCCAGGAGAACGTGGAAGTGGCTTCCGATCAGCAGTTCATCGCCGATTTTCAACTGCCTCTCTTTACCGTGGCGACCCCCACCTTTGCCCCCGAACCCGGCATCTATACAGGGGCCGTGGACGTTGTCCTGGCCTGCGCCACCGACGGCGCTGAGATCCGCTACACTCTGGACGGCAGCGATCCTGACGCGAGCTCCGCGCTCTATACCGAACCCATCCACCTCACCGCGGACACCACGATCCGGGTCCGCGCCTGCCTGCTGAACTGCGCCCCCAGCGAGATCGCAGAAGGGGTCTACCAGATCGCCGTCTCCGCCGATGACCCCCTGGCCCCGGCTGTGCCAGGCATCCAGAGCGTGTATCCCAATCCCTTCAGCGCAAGCCTCAATATCCGGCTTTACCTCAAGGAAGGACTCCAGCCCTTCACCCTCGCGGTCTACAACCTGAGGGGGGAACTGGTGCACCGCCAGACCGAAAGCCGCAAGGGCGGGCTCACCCTCACCTGGGATGGGCGCGACGCCAAAGGCCGCAGGCTGGCCACCGGGATCTATCTGCTCCGCCTGGAAGGAAACGGGCTGGCCCAAACCCGAAAGATCGTGCTCAAATAGGCCCTATCCGCGATACTCCAGGTATCACCCCGACCCGCCACAGCGCTTATCGCTGGCCGCGTAACGCATAACGCGTAACGCGCAGCGTATCGCCCTTTCCCGCCAAAACGCCAAAACTCCATGCCGCCACCTCGCAATGGGCTGGCGCGACTGGGAGTGTGTATTTATTGCCACAAATTAGTTCGGATATTTGCATTATTTAACTTGACAGGATTTGCCGGCATATATTTATATCAATCATAAGTATAAACCCCTGCAGAGAATGTTGTTCTGCGAATATGGGGAGGATGTAATGGTCAGACTGGCAACAAGGCGGAGAGTTGGTGCAAGCGCGCTTCCAGGTGCGGACACATGTAAGCCCGCCATCGGTTCATGCCCTACCCGGTCCTGCCAGGCAGGTCAGCGGAGGCATTCCGCAGCATTAGAGTCTATGACATGCCCAATAGGAGGAATCATGCGACGCACCATCCTGGTAATCAGTGTGCTATTTGTTCTCTTGGCAGCGCTCCCGGCCCAGCCGGTGGATGTTTTCAAAGTCAAACCCCCGATCACTTTGCAGCCGATAACTCCTGGCCGGGTGAAATATCAGGAGTCGTTCGCTCTTGGCGACGTCCGGCTTTCCAAGGAGCAGGACTATCTGGTGGTGAAAATGGACGGCCTGCAGGATACTGAATTGGTGGGCGCTCCACGGCTTCCGGTGAAGTATGTGAATCTGATCATCCCGCCGGGCACCGATGTCGACCAGATCAGGATCAAGACGATAGATAAAACCTTCAAAATGCCCCGGGAGTTCTATAGCAAACTGGATAAAAAGAGAAAGAAGCCTCTGTGGGTGCTGCCCTGCCAGCCACCAGAATATCCCAGCATAGATTGGGTGCGCGGGCCCTTCGTAAAGCCGGACAGGACTTATTACTCCATGAAAGTTTTTCCGGAAAGGACGGCCGAGGTGGTGAACCATGGCTATTTCGACGGCAATGCCAGGATCGTGACCCTTGCACTCTATCCGTTGAGCTATGAGCCCCAGAAACATAAGCTGACCCTGCACACCACGATCTGGGTCGGCCTGACCTTCAGTCAGTCCAAACAAACACCCCTGTATCCGGCCAGGCGGTCGATCGTCCTGCAGCAAAAATACGACACTCTGCTCAGATCGATAGTGGCGAACCAGAATCCCACCGAGATCCAGAGCTACTACAATCCGCCCAAAGACCTCTACGAGCCGACGGGCGTTTCTCCGATCCCCGTTCCGGATGAGACCGGGATCGAGGAAGAACAGCCCAGAAAATTGTATTACTCGCCACCGACGGCCATCACGCCGGATCCCAAGGTGGCCGAATACATGATCGTGGCGCCGGAGGATCTGCTCCCCCACTTGGAACATTTCATCAAGTGGAAAAGGAACAAAGGGCTGAACGTACGGACGGTTTCTTTGGAGTGGCTGTGGTCAAACTACAGCCAGGGAGACCAGGTGGTTTATGGCGGCCAGGGCATTCCCGATCTGGCTGGCTCGGTGCGGCAGTATCTTTTCGACCAATACATGCTGAATGGGCTGGTCTACGCGCTGCTGGTCGGCGACGGGGAGAATTTCCCCATCCGCTACGGCTGCGGCAGGGTGGACCCTCTTCCGCCCGCCAGCGGGGGGCCATACAACAGCCCTTGGAGGATCCCGACAGAGATGTATTTTTCCGATTTCAACGGGAACTGGAACGTTGATAACGATGTTTTTCTGGGCGAGCCCTACAGCACAACCTTGAGCGGAGACAATCCTGACTATCTGCCCGAGATCTTTGTGGGCCGGCTGCTCATCGAGCCACTGAGCAAGGGGGGGGGATCCAGGTTGGCGGATTGGACGGAAAAACTGATATCCTATGAAAGCAATCCCGGCCATGGAGACAGGTCATACCTGACCAAAGCTCTTTTCACCAGGTCCGATATCTGCTCCGATTTCGTTTCGATCGACAGCCAATTGCAATTACTATTGCAACATGAGTTCATGGTGAGCTTGTTGGCGGAAGACTATCCGGAGGGGCCCCTGGCCAGTCCCACGGGCAGTGAGGTCGTGACGGAGATGAACAAAGGATACGGCCTGGTCTCCTTCAACAACCATGGGGCTTGGAACTGCGTAGCGGTGGCAACGACTGGCGAAAACACCTATCCCAAGCACTGGGTCTTCAGCCTGGACGAGCAGGGGTCGGGCGCTGAAGTGTTTGAGGACGGCAACGGATTGGACAACCTGGATAAAAAGGCCGGCTATAGCATCAACTTTTCCACCTCCTGCGATATCGGCGCTTATGATTGGGAATACAAGGGCGGAGTGAGCATGGTCAGGACCTTTACTTCCGGCCTGAATGGCAAGGGCGGGCCCGTCATGATCTGCAACACGAGGTATGGCACCAGCGCCACGTCGAACATGCTGCTGGGCTTCAACCAGTTCCTCCTGGGCGCAACAAGTTCGGGCCAGCCGGCCGTGAACAATGTCGGAATGGCTTTGGCCGGGGGCAAGGCCATGTTACTCGCCAACAAATATGAGAACTATTCCCTCAACCTCTTCGGCGATCCGGAAATGCCGGTCTGGACACTCTTTCCGCGGGAACTCACCCTGATCTACGACCATCCGAACCAGACGGTGCAGGTGCTTAACCGCGCGGGTCAGCCAGTCTCCAAGGTCCGGGTCCATTTCATGAGAACGGACGGGTCTCGCTCGGAGCTGCGGTACACCCAACCAGATACCGGGGTGGCCAAATGCAGTTTCGACTTCGACCTGGTCTGCGCCACCCTGGAAAATCACACCCCGGTCCTGCAACAAGTGATCATTGGCGATGAGGGTCTGTACCGAGGGGTGGATATCGATCCTGTGCAGCACTGATCGTTCGGCCAGCCCAGGCCTGTACTGAGAAAACGCGGGGCGGTCCGCAAGGCGTCAAAACCATCCCGGAACGGGCGTTTCGGAGCGGGGCGTAAATATTCCTTGTCAAAATGGGTGCCGCCATTTTTTTGGTCTCAAAGAAGAAAATCTGGAAGGTGAAAGATGTCAAGAATATGTGATATATGCGGAAAGCAAGCCCAGGTCGGCAATCATCGCAGCCACGCGCTGAATGCCACCAAACGCCGTTTTTATCCCAATTTGCAGGTGGTGAAAGCGATCATCGGCGGCGGCGTTAAGAAAGTGAAGGTTTGTTCATCCTGCCTGAAGGCGAACAAGGTTCGCAAGGCAGTGTCTGAATAATCCGGCGCAAGCATCAAGTTATGCTGTTTGAATAGATAATGCAATTTGACAGAGAATCGGGAATACGGTTTTGGCCCTATTCCCGATTTTCATATCCAGCCATCGACAGGCGGGAAACCAGGCCTTGCCGCGGGCGCGACTTGCCCCGGATTTAATTTTGACTTAGGAGAATCCATGGATATTGACAAGATCAACAGCAAAGCGGAGAAAAGCTCGAAAGCGCTGGATTCCCTGCGCGAGGAGATCGGCAAGGTGATCGTGGGGCAGGAAGGCATCATCAAGCGTCTCCTGATCGGCATGCTGGCCAACGGCCACGTCCTCATCGAAGGCGTTCCCGGGCTGGCCAAGACCCTGATCATCAGCACCCTCTCCAAAGCTTTCGACGCCAGCTACAAGCGCATCCAGTTCACTCCCGACCTCCTTCCCGCGGATATCACCGGCACGCTGATCTACAACCAGAAGACAGGCGAATTCACGCCCAAACAGGGCCCGATCTTTGCCAATTTCATTTTGGCCGACGAGATCAACCGGGCGCCCTCCAAAGTGCAATCCGCCCTTCTGGAAGCCATGCAGGAGAGGCAGGTGACCATCGGCGACACCACCTATCCTTTGCCCAAGCCCTTTTTCGTCATGGCCACCCAAAATCCGATCGAACACGAGGGCACCTATCCGCTGCCCGAGGCCCAGATCGACCGCTTCCTGATGAAGCTGAAGATCAAGTATCCCAGCTTTGACGAGGAACGGCTGATCCTGGAGCGCATGGTTACGGAGAGCGAGCTGAATGTGAAGCAGGTCCTCAAGCCCGAGGCATTGGAGAAAATGCGCGGAGTGATCGGGGAAATGTATATGGAAGAGCGGCTCAAGGACTACATCCTCCACCTCATCCAAGCCACCCGCCATCCCCAGCGCTATCCTCGCGTCTCATCCCTGAACGGTTTGATCCAATACGGCGCTTCACCCCGGGCGACGATCTTCCTGGCCCGAGCCGCCAAAGCGCACGCCTTCCTCGAGCACCGCGGCTACGTGATCCCGGACGACATCAAGGCGATCGGCAAAGACGTTTTGCGCCACCGGATCATCCTTTCCTACGAGGCCGAGGCGGAACAGGTGAGCACGGAAGAGATCATCACCCGCATCTTCGAAGAAATAGAAGTTCCGTAAAAGGAGCAGGCCATGCCATCCCGCACTCCGGCGGAGATCCTTGCCCGGATCGAAAAGATCGAGATCCGCACCAAAAATATCGTCAGCGAGATCTTCAGCGGCGCCTACCACTCCAGCTTCAAAGGCCAGGGGCTGGAGTTTGCCGAGGTGCGTGAATACCAGAGCGGGGATAGTTACCGGGATATCGACTGGAATGTTTCCGCCCGCCTGGGCATGCCCTATATCAAGAAGTTCCAGGAGACCAGGGAGCTGAACGTCTTTTTCATCGTGGATGTCTCGGCCTCCCAAAAGTTCGGCACGGCCCAGGCGCTGAAAAAGGAACGCCTGGCCGAGATCATCGCCCTGCTTTCCTTTTCCGCCCTCTCGAACAACGACAAGGTGGGCCTGATCATGTTTTCCGGGGAGCTGGAGAAATACCTGCCCGCCCGCAAGGGGCGCAACAAGGCGCTGGAAATCCTGCGCGACGTGCTCTACCTGGAGCCCAAAGATCCCCGGACCTCGCTGGGCGGGGCTTTCACCTTTGCCAGCCTGATCCTCAAAAAGCGCTCGGTGATCTTTGTCCTTTCCGATTGGCTGGACCAGGATTTCCGCAAGCCCCTGCAGCTATTGGCCCAGAAGCACGACGTGATCGCGGTGCAGGTGCTGGACGACGCCGAGCTCAACCTTCCCAGTGCCGGGGTACTCAATCTCTTTGATCCGGAAACGGGGGAGACCCTTTTTCTCAACAGCTCCAATCCCCGGATCAGGTCCGCTTACGCCGCCTTGGTGAAGAAACGGCAGGAGGATCTGGCCGCGGAGCTCAAGCAGCTCAGGGTGGACCACATTCTCATCCGCAACCGCGATTCCCATGTGGACGTATTGCGCGATTTCTTCGAGCGCAGGAAGCGCCGCCTGAGGGCACGGGGATGAGGAAAACTTCGCTGCTGCTGGCCTTGCTGCTGCCTTTTCTGCTGCTTTCCGCGGTGGAACTCAGGCAGGAGCTTCTCAACTCCGACGACCTCAGCGTGGGGGACAGGTTCCAGTTCAATGTCAGTGCTGATGTTTCCTTAAGTAGCGTTGTCGTGCCCGATACGATCAGCAATTTCCATGTCGTGGGCGTCAGGAGGGTGGAGGCTGGGAACGGGCCGGCCTGGCTGCAACTGGAGATCGCTCCCCTGTTGCCTGGCTCGCATAGCTTCCCCAGCCTGGAAGTGATACCCGATCAGCCGGACGGAAGCAGGCATTTCACCGACCGCTTCCGCCTCAGCATCATTCCGGTCCGGGCTGCCGGGGACACGCTGCTGGTGGATATCAAGCCCGTGGGAAAATACCCCGGCCAACTTCCGCTATGGGCTTACGCTTTGTTGCTCCTGCTTTTGGGAGTCTTAGCCTGGCTGTATTTCCGCAGGCGCAAAGCCCGGCCGGAAGCTCAGACCGTAGCGCGGCCAAAAGATGCTTTAACAACCGCCATCCCTGATCCCGCCTGGAAAGCCGCCCTGAAAAAACTGGATGAATTGCTCAGCTTGGATTTACCGACCCAGGGCGAGCACATTGCCCACCACTACCAGCTGGCGCTCATCCTGCGGGAGTTTCTGGAACGCAAATACCGCTTTGCCGCTCTGGAGATGACTTCTTCCGAGATCAGATGGGTCACCGAGCGCATCTGGGTGGAAAAAAGCGCCGAGGTGCTCGATTTCCTGTCGTATTGCGACAGGGTCAAATTCGCCAGATACATACCCAGCCGGGAAGAAGCAGACCTCGCGGCAGTCTGGCTGAGAGGCTGGCTGCAGGCCTTCGAGGTTTTGGAAGCCGAGGCCAAACTCGCTGCCGGGGGAGGGATTCGTGCTTAGGTTCGAGCAACCGCTCTGGCTGCTGGCCCTGCTCATCGTTCCGCTGCTGCTCTGGTTTCAGTTGGTGTGGCAGAAAAAACAGCGGCTGCGGCTTCCCTTCACCCGCCTGGCTTTGCTCAAAAGCATAGCTGGAGGCGGCAGTTTCTGGAGCTATCTCTTTCCCCTGCTGCGCGGCCTGGCCATCCTGGCCCTGGTTCTTGCCCTCGCCCAGCCAAGGTGGGGAAAGGGCAGCCGGGACATCAGCAAAAAGGGGGTGGACATAGTGTTGGCCATCGATATCAGCGGATCGATGCTGGCGATGGACTTCGCTCCCCAAAACCGGCTCGGGGCGGCCGTGTCTGTGGCCAAGGATTTTGTGCGGAAAAGGCCCAACGACCGTTTCGGCCTGGTCGCCTTTTCCGAATACGCGCTCACCCAGAGTCCGCTCACCTTCGACCACAACGCCATGCTGAGGCAGCTCGAAAGGCTGGAGGTGAACCAGGAGGCGTCGTTCACGGCGATCGGCCTTGGCCTGGCCAAAGCGGTGGCGCGGCTCAAGGACAGTTCCGCCAAAAGCAGGATCGTCATCCTGATCACCGACGGAGTGAGCAACACCGGTGAGATCGATCCCGTCAGCGCGGCCAGGATGGCCCGTGAATTCGGGATCAAGGTCTATCCGATCGGGGTGGGCAGCAACGCCTATGTGGATTATCCGATGATCGATCCCCGCTTCGGCTCCTTTTACGGGAAGGTATTCGTGGAACTGGACATGGAGACCCTGGACAGGGTCGCGGAGATCACGGGCACCGAAAAAGCCGCCCTGGCCAGCGACAGGGAACAGCTGCAGGCGATCATGGCCAAGATCGACACCCTGGAAAAGTCCGATTACAGCGCCCAGATCCGCTATGTCTGGGCGGAGCAGTTCATGGCCCTGCTCTGGGCCGCCTTCATCCTGATCCTGGCGGAACTCTTGCTGCGCCTGCTGTTCCTGCCGGTATTGCCGGAGAGCTGAGATGAACCTTTATCATCCCTGGCATCTCTTGCTGCTGGTCGTCATCCTGCCCCTGGTCCTGATGCTGGCCCGGCTGAACAGAAAACGGATCCAGCGCTTTTCCCGCTTTGCCGAGCCCCAGTTCATGCAGGATTATCTGAGTGGCCATTCGCCCTTCTACCAAGGCTTGAAAAGCGGACTCCTGATCCTGGCTCTGGCCTTTGTCGTTTTTGCTTTGCTGCGTCCGCAGTGGGACTTCGTGGAAAGGGATTACGAATCGCAGGGCCTGGACATCCTGATCTGCCTGGACCTTTCCAAAAGCATGGATGCCGAAGACATGGCCCCCTCGCGCTTACAGCGGGCAAAACTGCAGACGAGCTCCTTCATTGGCAAACTCCGGGGCGACAGGGTTGGGATCATCGCCTTTGCCGGCGCCGCCACTCTGGAATGCCCGCTCACGGACGATTATGAGAGCGCCTCGCTGGTCCTGAACAGCTTGAGCACCGATACCGTCGTCCAGTTCGGAACGGATATCGGGGCCGCCCTGAGCCTTGCGGAAAGAGGGTTTCAGGCCTCCGGCGGCAGCAACATCCTGCTGCTTATCACCGACGGCGAGGACCTGGAAAACGCCGCGATCGCCCAGGCAAAGCGTTTGGGAGCCGCGGGGATCAGGATCTACGCCATGGGCGTGGGCACTGAAGAGGGTATCTGGATCGAGGACCCGGCCACGGGCAGAAAAGCCTTCAGCAAGCTCAACTCGCAGATGCTCAGAGAGATAGCTGCAGCGGGGAATGGCCAGTATTACAACATCACGCCCGGCCAGAGCGAACTGGACGCGATCCTGCAAAACATCTACAGAACTGAAAAAGGCAGGGAAAGCAGCAGGAACGTCAGCCTGCTCAAGGACCAGTTTCCGATCCCGGCCACTCTCGCTTTGCTGGTCCTGGTTTTGGAAGCCCTCATCCTGCCCCTGCGCAAGAGAAGGAGACAGGCATGAAGCCGGGCAACAAATCTTTACCGCGCAAGATCATCCTCATCCTGGGGCTCCTGATCATCCTCTTCTTCCTCGGCGAACTGGTCTTCCGGCCGCGGGTCATCCGGCACGGCATTGCCTCGGGCCACTATTCCCTGCGGCGCTATTCCGCCTCCGAAAGGATCTGGAGCAAGCTTTCCGCTGCTGGGGATAAAGACCACATTCCCGAAAACAGCCTGGGCAAGGTTTGGTATCGTCGCGGGGATTTCAGCGAGGCGGAAAGCCACTTTGCGGACGCGGTGGAAGAAAACGGCCAGAACCCCGGCGCGCGCTACGACCTGGGCAACGCCCTCTATCGCGCCGACCGGCTCGACGCAGCCCTGGCCGAGTATAAGGCCGCCATGCTCCTCGATCCCGAAGACCAGGACGCCAAAGCCAACTATGAGCTGGTGCTCAACCGCCAGGGCTATGAACCTCCGCCCCCGCCCCAAAATGAAGACGGGAGCGACAAGGAAGAAAAAGACCAGGAGCAGGAGAGCGCGGACCAGGAAAACAAACAGGAGCAATATCGCAATCTCCTGGACGCCCTGGATCAGAAGGAAGCCCTGGACCGCATGGCCCGCCGGAAAAGCAGGGAAACCGAGAAAGGGGGGAAATGGTGGTAAGAAAGTTCTGGCTGATCCTGTTTCTGCTGCTGGCCGCCGGGCTCCAGGCCCAGTCCGTGAAAGTTTCCAGTTCTGTGCAGAAAAGCGTCATCTCCATGTCCGAGCAACTCCAACTGAAGCTGGAGATCAGCAGCGACAAGTATCTGCGCCTTTCCGCCCCCACGGCTCCCCATGTCCCGGGGCTCGCCTACCGCAACATGCTCAGTTCATCCTCCAGCCAGGTTTCCATCGTCAACCGGGCCAGCACCCGCCTGCATAAATTTGTCTACACCTACTATTACAGCCCCCAACGCACTGGCACTTTCACCCTGCCAGGATTCAAGGTCAGCATCGACAAGAGGGACTACAGCACCCAGCCGATCACGATCGAGGTGGTCGACGCGGCCTACATCCCGCCCCAGCAATACAACCAGGACCCCTATTTCGATCCCTATGTGGGCGATTATTTCAGCCGCAACCGCAACACCGGAATTTCCCTGCTCCTTTGCCTCCCGGAGCGTCAGAGCGTCTATCTCGGCGAGCCGGCCATCGTTGCCTATTATCTGTACACAAATCAGATGGTCGAGTCTTTCTACACAGAGACGGAGCGGGATTACGAGGGCTATGGGAAGTCCTCTTTCGAGCAGCCCAAAAACCTCGCCTATGAGGAGGTCATCTACAACGGCGAACGCTTCCAGCGCGCCCTGATCAAGAAAACAGCCCTCTATCCCCAGGTCGCGGGAAGGCTGCAGGCGCCTACGCTCTCCGGCAAGGTCCAGTTCACCGGGATCTACAGCTTTCTGAACAAAACGGTGGGTTCCTCCAATGCCTGGATCGACGTCAAACCCCTGCCAGCCGGAAAACCAGCCGGATTCACTGGCGCCGTGGGGGATTTTGAGATCAGCCAGTCCTATTCCGCGGACAAGGTTTCCCTCGGCGAAGCCCTCACCAGCACGGTCAGGATCAACGGCAGGGGCAATTTCAGCCAGTTCACCGCCGCGCCCCATCCCCAGATCGAAAACTTCCAGATCTCCGAGCCCACTCTTCAGGACAGGCTTTCCAGCGCGGTCGAGGGCACCCGCAACATCATATTCACCATCCTGCCCCAGTCGACCGGGGACCATGCCATACCGGGCTACACCTTCAGTTGGTTTGACACCTCGTCTGGCGCCTATCGCACTTTCACGGGTCCCGGGCATGACCTGAGCGTCCGCCCCGCCAATGTCCTTTCCTATTTCTCCGAGCTGCTCCAGGGCGACAAGCCCAAAACCCTCAATCCGCTGATTGTCAGGGCCAATTATCCCGATTTCCGGGCTTACGGCTCGCGCCTCTGGTTCTGGCTGGTCCTGGCCGCCTGCGCTTTATCCCTGGCGGTTTCCGGGTTCCTTGCCTATGAACGCAGGCTGAGCAGGCTCGATCCGGCCGCCTATGACCAAAAGACCGCCAGCCGCATCCTGAACAAGTATCTGCGCCAGGCCACCCAGGCCGCGGAAGGTTTTTCCCGGGAATTCCATCCCCTGGCGGAGAACGGGCTGATGAACTTTCTGGCCCGGAAATACGCCGTCTCCAAGAGCCTTTCCACCCCCGAACTGCTGGCGGAGCTGCGCGGCAAGGCCATTCCCGAGGCTCTGGTGCGGCAACTGGAGGAGTTTTTGCTGCTTTGCCAGCAGGCGCGCTACATGCCGGGAGGAGCGGAATCTGCTTCGCTGTCCGATGCGCTTGCCAAACTGAAGCTGCTGGTCCAGGGCTTCAGCCGGCTGAGGAACGGGCATGGCACTGCCGGCAAGCTGAAAACCCTCATCATCCGGGGCAAAAAAGGCTCAGACACAAAGGAGGGCAGGCCGCAATGAAACCTCTTATCCTGGCCTTGGTTTTCTCCGCGTTGGCCTTCAGCCTGGCTGCCCAATCCGGTTCTGAAACCGCGGCTCCAGGGCTGCAAGCCGATTACGGGCAGATCTTGGCCAAGCTCCAGACCCTGGCCGGTTCCGGGGTCCAAAACGCCGATCTCTATTACAATCTGGGCGTCTGCCACTACCATCTGGGGGAGACGGGCAAGGCTGTGCTCTGGTTTCTCCGCGCCCGGAACATCAATTCCGCGCATCGGGCGGCCAAGGACAATCTGGTTTACATCCATTCCCTCGACCCCGCTTCCGCCAGTGACCCGCAGAGGCCCTATCTGCCACAGCTCATGCTCAATGCCTACGACTTTTTCTCCCTCAACCGGCTGGCCGTCATCGTCCTCATCCTGGCCCTGCTCACCACCCTGTGCACGCAGTGGCTGCTGCATTATCCGCCGGAAAAGGAGCATGGGTTGCCGGTTTTGGTGCTCAGCGTCACCGCGATCGTCTTTCTGGTCTTCGCGGGCACGCTTTTCCTCAAGAGCCAGCGCTTCCGCCACAATCCCAAAGCCGTCGTCATGCGTGAAGCAACCGAGGTTTACGATTCGCCAGAGCGCGCCAGGGCCCTGCATTTCCTGAATGAGGGAAACATCGTGGAGATCCGGGAACGCCAGGGTGAGATGTACAGAGTGGTCATCGCTGACGGGACAGGCGGCTGGATCGCCGGCGATCAAATTGAGCGGGTCGTCCCGCCCAGGCAAGAAAAGGAGTGACGAGATGCCCAAACCCAGGATCTATGTGACCCGGATGATCCCCGAGCCGGCCCTGCAAAGGCTGGCGGAGGTGTTCGAGGTTGAAATCAACCGGAAAAACGCCCCGGTGCGCAGAACCCGCCTGCTTGAGGCGGTGAAAGGCGCGGATGCCTTGCTCTGCCTGCTCACCGAAACGATCGACAAAGAGCTGCTGGATTCCGCGCCCAGGCTGAAATGCGTGTCCAACTTCGCCGTGGGCTACAACAACATCGACGTGGGCCACGCCACAGCAAAGGGAATCGCGGTCTGCAACACTCCGGGCGTGCTGACCCAGACCACTGCCGACCTGGCCTGGGCCCTGATCATGAGCTGCGCCAGGCGGATCGTGGAAAGCGACCGCTATCTCCGCGCGGGGAAATTTACCGGCTGGGAACCGATGCTGCTGATGGGAAACGACATCTATGGCAAAACCCTGGGCATCGTTGGAATAGGCAGGATCGGGCGTGCCGTGGCCAAACGGGCCTCGGGTTTCGACATGCAAGTGCTCTGGTTCGATCCCTCCGCGGATGAGGGATCCTTGCCGCCTGAATACCAAAAATCCTCTCTGGAAGAACTCTGCCGAAACTCCGATTTCATCAGCATCCACGCGCCCCTGACCCCCCAGACCAAGCACCTCATCTCGGCTCCTGAACTGGCTTTGATGAAGCCCACGGCCATTCTGGTCAATACCGCCCGTGGCCCGATCGTCGACGAACAGGCCCTGATCAAAGCCTTGCGGGATAACCAGATAGCCGCCGCCGGGCTCGACGTTTTTGAAAACGAACCCGAGGTCCCGGCGGAACTCATCGCCCTGGACAATGTTGTCCTGCTGCCCCATATCGGTTCTGCCAGCGTGGAAACCCGCACCAAAATGGGCCTGCTCGCCGCGGAGAACGCCATCGCCGTCATCCAGGGCAGGGAGCCGCCCGCCCGGGTCAATTAGCTAAGCCCCGCGGGTGCGGAACGATTTAGCCCAGGGTATTAACCCTGGGATACCGTTTATTGTCAGGATAAGCCCCTCCGGGGCGATACAACTTAGCCCAGGGTGGCAACCCTGGGTAAGGAAAGATTGCACACCACCCCAAAACGGATTCCCCACCCCCGCCCTTGTCCGCGGCTCATCAGGAGCCGTGGATAAGGGCGGGGGTGGGGCCTTGACAAATATTTCAATCAACACCTCATAACCCCAGGGTTTCCACCCTGGGCTAAGATATGCCGCCCCTCCGGGGCTTTGACAAACATGGATGGCCTAATTTTGGAATACGGCGGCTAAAGCCGCCGCCTATTGTCCTTCACCCCACCTACGGCGGGGTTTATCCTATCGATAACCGGTATCACCTTGCCCCAGGGTTGCCACCCTGGGCTAAGTTGTATCGCCCCTCCGGGGCTTATTCCAACAATAACCGGTATCCCCTTGCCCCAGGGTGGCAACCCTGGGCTAAGATATGCCGCCCCTCCGGGGCTTTTCCCGCGATCGCCCCTCCGGGCTTTTCCCGCGTTTTTCCGCCTTCCCACGCTTATCCGCTGAATCCTCGTTTTCCTCAAGATCCGCGTTCTCGTTGGGATCCGCGGCGTTGGGCGCGAGGCCGGGCGGGCATCGCAAAAAAACTATTGACTAAAACCTCGCTTTGGCAGATTGTGATATGACGATTAAAAACGAAGGTTAAGCTGATGATTTTGGCCAAGATATTTGTCCGCCTGAAACCCAATGTACTGGATCCGCAAGGAAAAGCCGTGAGCAATTCCCTGCATCAGCTCGGTTATGGCAAGGTGCTGGATACCCGCGTCAGCAAGTATATCGAGATCAGTTTTTCGTCCGCGGACGAGCCAGCCGTGCGGGCCGAGGTGGAAAAGATTTGCAGCGGCCTGTTGGCCAACCCGAACACGGAAACCTATTCCTACACCCTGGAAACCCTGGAGCAGAGCGGATCTTGAGAGTAAGCGTAGTCACTTTCCCCGGTTCCAATTGCGATCACGACGCCCATGAGGCCTTGTCCGCCCGGGGGCATGACAGCCGCTTGGTCTGGCACAAAGATCGTGACCTGCAAAACCCTGATCTGGTGGTGCTTCCGGGTGGTTTTTCCTATGGAGATTATTTGCGCTGCGGTGCCCTGGCGAGGTTTTCTCCGATCGTGGGCGAGGTCTTGCGCTTCGCGGATTCCGGCGGCTTGGTCCTGGGGATCTGCAACGGGTTCCAGATCCTCACCGAATGCGGGCTGTTGCCGGGAACCCTGCTGAGGAACAGCGGCCTGGATTTCATCTGCCAGCATCAGCACATCCGCGTGGAAAATCCAGACACGCCCTTCACTCTGGGCATCCCGGCCGGAACGGCGCTGGACATTCCCATCGCCCATCACGACGGCAACTTTTTCATCGATCCGGACGGCCTGCGCTCTTTGCGGGACAACGCCCAGATCGTCTTCCGCTATTGCGGGCCGGATGGAGAAACCTCACCTCAGGCCAATCCCAACGGCTCGCTGGACAACATTGCCGGGATCTGCAACGCCCGGCGCAACGTTTTGGGCATGATGCCCCATCCGGAACGGGCCGCGACCCAGGCGGTGGCAAGCAATGACGGCAGCAGGATATTTGCAGCTCTCGAAAGACATTTTGGCGCAGGCGGATAAGCTGTTCTTTCCTCCCAACTGCCTGGCCTGCGGCAGCCGCACGGATTCCGCGGAGGAGGCCCTGTGCGCCAATTGCCGCGACCTGCTGCTGCCGATCCGGGAAACATATTGCGGCAAATGCGGCGGCCCATTGCGGGATTACGGGTGCGAAGCCTGCTCGCAGACTGATTTCTGCTTCGATTTCGCCCGCTCGGCCTATGTCTACCAGAGGCCTGCCCAGGAACTGGTGCACGGCCTGAAATACGGCTTCCTGCGTTCTCCGGCGAAATTTTTTACTGACGCCCTGCTCGAAATTCCCGCCCTCGCGCGGTTTGGCGAAGGTTTCGATCTGGTGATGGCGGTTCCGCTGCACCACGTGCGCCAGCGCGAACGGGGCTACAACCAGTCCGAGCTGATCGCCCGCAAGCTGGCCTTGAAACTGGGCCTACCCTATGCCAGGCCGGTCTGCCGGCGCTACAACACCCGCAGCCAGACCAATCTGAGCCGGGAAGCCCGTCTTGGCAACCTCTCCGGCGCCTTTGCCCTGGAGGGGAAAGCCGATGTCAAGGGCAAGCGCGTGATCCTGGTGGATGACGTGTTCACCACCGGGACCACGGCCAATGAGGTCTCCCGGCTGCTCAGGGATAGCGGGGCTGCCAAGATCGCCGTATTGACGGCCACCAGGGCGGTTTGACCATGAACAGATCATACCGCGAGATCAAGAGCACGATCACCGAAGACGAGGCGAACCAGATGATCGAGCGCGTCGCCCGGTTCATCGCGGAACGCCAGCTTGGCGCCGCGGGCATCCTCGTTTTTGAATCGCTGCATCCGCTGCATGGCATAGCCAGCCAGGCGATGTATTTCATCCTGCCTTTCGCGGAGATGATCTTTGATTCCGAGAAATACCAGAATTTTGCCCTGATGATCCAGAACGAGGACCACCTCAAGCGCCTGATCAAGCGCATCGACGAGATCGACGAAGAGATCAACCGCGAGCGCAGGGCCAAGGCCCGCCTCAAGCGCCAGCGCGGGAAAAACAAGCGCAGGGCACTGCTCAGAAAGATATTCAAGAAAGAAGATAAACAAGCTGAATAAGCGGAGGTATGATGCAATACGATGAGAAACGCCTGACCCGAATCGTCGCCACCGATTGCGGTAGCACGACCACCAAGGCAATTTTGATCGAATGGGTGGATGGCGAATACCGCCAAACCATCCGCGGCGAGGCTCCCACAACGGTGGAAGCTCCGCTGAACGACGTAACCAAGGGCGTGATCAACGCCACCCAGGAGCTCGAGGAACTCGCCCGGCTCAAGTATCACAATCCCGATATCAAGTTCATGGAAAACGGAGAATTTGTGATCCCCCGCAAGGGCGACGTGGGAGTCGACGCCTATGTTTCCACCTCCTCGGCCGGCGGCGGCCTGCAGATGATGGTGACCGGCGTGGTGGCTTCCATGACCGGCGAAAGCGCCGAACGCGCCGCACTGGGCGCCGGAGCGATCGTGATGGACCTGATCGCCAGCAACGACAAACGCATGAACCACCAAAAGATCGAGCGCATCCGCGAACTGCGGCCGGACATGATCCTGATGGCCGGCGGCGAAGACGGCGGCACGATCAAGCACGTGGTGGAGATGGCGGAGCTGGTGAGCGGCGCTGATCCCAGGCCGCGCCTGGGTACCGGCTTCAAGCTCCCTGTGATCTATGCCGGCAACAAGGAAGCCCAGGTCCACATCAAGGAATCCCTCGGCGACAAGGTCGACCTGATCATCACGGACAACATCCGCCCCAAGCTGGAGACCGAAAACCTCGGCCCCGCCCGCGACAAGATCCATGACCTGTTCATGGAGCACGTGATGAAGCAGGCCCCCGGCTACAACAAGCTGATGGAATGGTGCCAGGGCCCGGATCATGAGCAGGTGGCGATCATGCCCACCCCCGCGGCCGTGGGCAACATCATGCAGGCCATCGCCAAAGATGAAAAGATCGAAGTGGTGGGCGTGGACATCGGCGGCGCCACGACAGACGTATTCTCGGTCTTCACCGAGGAGCATGTCTTCAACCGCACCGTGAGCGCCAACCTCGGCATGAGCTACAGCATTTCCAACGTCCTGGCTTCCGCCGGGCTGGAAAACATCATGCGCTGGGTGCCGATGGACATCGATGAAAACTATCTGCGCAACATGATCAAGAACAAGATGATCCGGCCGACCACGATCCCCTCGCTTTTGGAGGAACTGGTCCTGGAACAGGCCATCGCCATCGAGGCCCTGCGCCTGGCTTTCGAGCAGCACAAGGAATTTGCCAGCAGCCTCAAGGGAATGCAGCGCCAGCGTGACATTTCCGAGGCTTTCAGCCAATCGACCTCCGGGGCCACGATCGTGAACCTGATGACCCTGGACCTCCTGGTCGGCAGCGGCGGAGTGCTTTCCCATGCCCCGCGCAGGCACCAGACCGTGATGCTGCTCATCAACGCCTTCCTGCCCGAGGGAATCACCCGCCTGGCCGTGGACAGCATCTTCATGATGCCCCATCTGGGAGTCCTTTCCGAGATCAGCACCAAAGCGGCGACCGAGGTTTTCAAGAAAGACTGCATGGTCTATCTGGGCACCTGCGTGGCGCCGGTCGGCAAAGGCAAGATCGGCAAGCCCGCCCTCAGCGCCAAGCTCCAGCTTCCTGACGGCAGCACCTGGGAAGAGGAAATCCCCTATGGCGAAGTGCGCCTGATCCCTTGCGGGGTCGGCGAAGTGGCCAAGGCGAGCCTCAAATCCCTCAGCGGCCTGATCCTCAATCAGAACAAAGACCGCGAACTCAACATCGACCTGCACGGCGGCATCGTCGGCATCGTTCTGGACACCCGCGGCAGAAGGCCCTTCACGCTTCCCACGGAAAAAGCCGCGCGCATCGCCGCGCTCAAGAAGTGGATGCGGGAGTTTAAAGCCTATCCCGAATCGATCTTGCAATAGGAGGAAACAATGGGACAAGCATATTCAGCCGGATTAACCGTAACCGATAGCATAGTGCTCAGAAAAGAACGCCTTTTGCCCCTCAAGGGACAGGTGCTCGTCAAAAAAGGCGACAAGGTGCAGGCCGAGACCGTGGTCGCGGAAACCCTGCTGCCCGGAAAGGTCGTGCCTTTCAACCTGGCCAACAAACTGGGGGTCACTCCCGGCCAGTTGAACAACTTCATCAAGATCGAGGTGGGCCAGCTGATCACCAAGCACACCGTGCTCGCCGAAACAAAAGGCTGGTTTGGGATGGGATTGTTCAAAAACGAGGTCCGCTCCCCGATCGAAGGCGAGGTGGAAAACATCTCCTCCGTCACGGGCCAGATCCTGCTGCGCGAACCGCGCATCCCGGTCCAGGTCAAGGCCTTCATCGATGGCATCGTGACCGACGTGATCGAGGATGAGGGCGTGGTCATCGAAAACAAGAGCGCCTACATCCAGGGGATCTTCGGCATCGGCGGCGAGACCATCGGCGAGATCAAGGTCATGGTCAAAAACCCCGCTGACGAGATCGATCCCCATGCCATAGACGATTCCTGCGCCGGCAAGATCATCGTGACCGGCTCCTTCGTTTCCTATGAGGCGATCGAAGCGGCCCGCAAGCACAAAGTCATCGCCATCATCACCGGCGGCATCGACGACCTCGACCTCAAGAAGCTCCTCGGCCACGACATCGGGGTCGCCATCACCGGCCACGAAAACATCGGCCTGAGCATCGTCTGCACCGAGGGCTTCGGCAAGATCACCATGGCCCGCAAGACCTTCGAGCTGCTCCAGAAATTCGACGGCCACAAGACCTCCATCCACGGCAAAACCCAGATCCGCGCCGGGGTCATGCGCCCGGAGATCATCATCCCCCAGGCGTTCGACGAAAACGAACTGGTGGTCAAGGAAGCGGCAATGCCCATCCTCGAGCCGGGAACCCTGATCCGCGTCATCCGCGAACCCAACTTCGGCAAGATCGCCAAAGTGACCGGCATGCCGGAAGAACTCACCAAAGTGGAATCCGAGACCCTCGTGCGCGTGCTGGAAGCCCAGTTCGAAGACGGAACCTCCATGGTTCTGCCCCGCGCCAACGTCGAAGTGATCGAAACCTGATTTTCTTTTCGCGGGCCGGAGATGGTTTCAAAAGCCTGAACGCCGGCTTGGCAAGCTGTTCGATAGCTTCCCAGGCCTGGGCGATATAGCTAAAACCAATTACAGGGCGGCTTTAAACCGCCCTTTTTCCCTTTTCCCCCTTTTTCCCTTTTTCCCCTTGTTGCCTCACGCAGATTCCGC
>JAHYIU010000038.1 GCA_019429425.1 Candidatus Syntrophosphaera sp. | reverse complement strand
CTTTGCATCGGGGGCGGAATGGGTATCGCCTCGCTGTGGGAAATTTGAGGAAAGCATGGCAGACAAACTGAAACTTGATAAGAGCATGGCCCTCTTTGCCGAGGCCCAAACCCTCGTCCCTGGGGGCGTGGCCGGGATCCGCAGGCCCTACAACTTTGTCCAGGGCGAGTATCCCATCTTCTTTGACCGGGGCAAAGGCGGACGCATCATCGACGTGGACGGAAACGAGTATATAGACTACCTTTGCGCCTATGGCCCGATCATCCTCGGCTATTGCGAGGAAGAGGTCGACAACGCCGTGATCGAGCAGATCCGGGACAAAGGATTCTGCTTTTCGCTCACCCAGTCCATGCAAAACGAATTGGTCCACAAACTCAAGGAGATCATCCCCTGCTGCGAAATGGCGGCCATCGTCAAAACCGGCAGCGACGCCACCACGATCGCCATCAGGGTTGCCCGGGCCCATACCGGAAAACTGAAGGTGGCCCGCTGCGGCTATCACGGCTGGCACGATTGGTGCGTGGAAGTGAAAGGCGGCATCCCGGAAAAATTCTACGAGGACATCATCGAATTCCATTACAACGACCTCGACCAGCTCGAAGGCATCCTCAAAGCCAATGCCAACGACATGGCGGCCATAATCGTGACCCCGGTGGGGCATCCCCTGGCGGCCGAGGTCCAGATGCCCAAACCCGGATATCTGGAAGGAGTGCGGCAGCTGGCGGACAAATATGGCTGCCTGCTGATCTTCGACGAGATCCGGAGCGGTTTCCGCTGCCATATCGGCGGAGCGCAAGCCCTGTTTGGCGTCACGCCCGATCTGGCCACCTTCGGCAAGGCCATGGCCAATGGCTATGCCATCGCCGCCTTGGTTGGGAAACGCGAGGTCATGAGCGTATTGGCGGACAAGGTGTTCCTCTCTTCCACCTTCTTCCCCAATAGCGACGCGCAGATCGCGGCCCTCAAGACCATCGAGATCCTGCAACGGGAAAAAGTCCTGGACGTCATTGCCGCCAAAGGCAAAAAGTTTGGCGAGCGGGTGGAAAAGGTCGTGGAGGAATCCTGCCTTCCGGCCCGCTTCAGCGGAGCGCCCTGGATGCCCTTCATCACTTTCCCCAAGGATGGCACCGGCCTCTACAAAAGGCTCCGGGCAGAGTTTTACACCCAGCTCATCCGCCGGGGAGTGTTCCTGCAGCCCTATCACCATGGATATATCTGTTACCGGCATACCGACGCGGACCTGGACTTCACGGTCCAGGCGATCCGGGAATCACTGAGCGAATTGAACAGCCTGGTCTGACGACCGGGGCAAAATACAGGCAATCGCGGACGGGGTGGTGATCCGCTGAGGTTCCCACCCTGCCCCGCGCAAGATTACAGAGGAAAGATGGCAAAGTACATTTTTGTGATGGGCGGGGTTTTATCGTCATTGGGCAAGGGCATCGCCACCGCGTCGATCGGTTTGCTGCTCAAATCGATGGGCTATCGCGTGGCCACCCAGAAATTCGACCCCTATCTGAACGTGGACCCCGGCACCATGAGCCCCTTCCAGCACGGCGAGGTGTTTGTGACCGACGATGGCGCCGAGACCGATCTGGACCTGGGGCATTATGAACGCTTCGTGGACGAGGCCCTGACCAAAAACTCCAGCGTTTCGGCAGGCCAGGTCTACGAAACTGTGCTCCTGAACGAAAGGAAGGGAGTTTATCTGGGCAAGACGGTGCAGGTGATCCCCCACATCACGGACGAGATCAAGCGCCGCATCAGGCTGCTGGACAAGGATTACGACATCATCATCACCGAGATCGGCGGCACCATCGGCGACATCGAGAGCCTGCCCTTCCTGGAAGCGGTCCGCCAACTCAGGCTGGACCTGGGTTTGCAAAACACGCTCTACGTCATGCTCACCTATATCCCCTACATCAAGGCCGCGGGCGAACTCAAGACCAAGCCTTCCCAACACAGCGCCTACAAGCTCCGCGAGATCGGCATCCAGCCCGAGATCCTGCTCTGCCGGTCGGAAAGGCAGTTCGACGAGGAGATCTATGCCAAGATCGCCCTGTTCACCAATGTCCAGCGCGCCAATGTGGTCAACGCCATCGACGTGAAAAGCGTCTATGAGGTGCCGATCACTTTCCGGCAGGCCAATCTGCACAAGATCATCTGCAAGCATTTCGGCCTGGAATGCAAACCCCTCAGGATGCGCGCCTGGAAAGATTTTCTGGCCAATTCCTCCGCCAGCTCGGAAAAGGTGACCATCGCCGTCTGCGGCAAATACGTCAAGCACCAGGACGCCTATAAAAGCATCGAGGAAGCCCTGCATCACGCCGCGGCCTGGCAAAAATTGAGAGTCCAGATCAAATGGGTGGATTCGGAGCGCAAATTCAAGGCAGCCGACCTGGCCAAACTGCTCAAGGACGCCGACGGGATCCTCATACCGGGCGGTTTTGGCATCCGGGGCATCGAAGGCAAGATCGCCATCGCCCAATACGCCCGGACCCGCAACATCCCCTTTCTGGGCATCTGCCTGGGCATGCAGGTGGCGGCGATCGAATTCGCCCGCCACGTCTGCCACCTCAAGGACGCCAACAGCACCGAGTTTGATCCAAACACGCCCCATCCGGTGATCCATTTGATGGAGGACCAGCTCTACAAGGAACTGGTTGGCGGTTCGATGCGCCTGGGCGCCTATCCCTGCGGCCTCATCGCTGGCAGCCTGGCCCGCAAGGCCTACGCGAGCGCGACGATCAGCGAAAGGCACCGCCACCGCTTTGAATTCAACAATGACTACCGCGAGATGCTGGCCGCCAAAGGCCTGGCCCTGACCGGATTTTCTTTGGACAACCTGCTGGTGGAGATCGTCGAATTGCCCGCCCATCCCTTCTTTATCGGAGTGCAGTTCCATCCGGAATTCAAATCGCGCCCCTATAAGGGCCATCCCCTGTTCAAGGCTTTTTTCCAGGCCGCCCACGCCTATGGCCGGGAAAGGCAGAAATAGCGCTTGATTCCGTCCTTTGGCCCCCCACTGTGTAAAATTATCCACAGATAATCCCAATTTGCTTAATTAAAGACTTGACGCGAATCAAGAGTTCCGCTTTTGTACAATCCAAAAGGAAATACGCCCACGCGTTGGCTTAAGCGGCGCTTTGGGCCGCAGGGAAGGAATATGGTGCTTGTTCACGGGAACCCAAACAAGAGCATGGCCGGCTTATGCCTGCCACTTGCCATGCTGCTGCTCTTGCTGGCATCTGCCTGTGGTCAGGAAGCGCCCCAACCCCAGCCCCAGCCTCGCGTCCAGGCGGAAATCCCCAGCCAGGGCAATGAGGATCTGTTCCCCATCCGCTATAGGCTCAAATGGCTGCACCAGGCCCAGTTCGCCGGCTCCTACATGGCCCTGGAAAAAGGCTTCTACCAAAAGCGCGGGCTGGATGTGCAGATCCTGTCCGGAGGCTCAGATTTCCCTCCCTACCGATCTCTGGTGAATGGCCATTCGGACATCTCCAACCTGAACCTGATGACCGCGGTCAAGTACTATCACACGGGCCCCGAAATAGTCAACCTGGCCCAGATATCCCAGAAAAACTCCACCATTCTGGTGGGCAAAAAAACTCCCCGCCTGCTCTCCATCGAAGACCTCAACGGCAAAAAGATCGGCATCTGGCGCGACGAGCCGGGCGAGTATGTCCGGCTGTTTTTGGAATACAACCAATACGACGCCCAGATCGTGCCCGTCGACTGGTCGGTCAACCTCCTGCTCAACAACGCCATCGACCTGATGAACGCCATGGACTACAATGAGCTCCACCGCATCCTGATGACGGGCTGGGACGAAAAAGACCTCATCCAATTTGACCTCAGCGACCATGGCTTTGACATCGTGGATGACGGGCTTTACACCACCAAAGAGTTTTATGGCCAACATCCGGAGGAATGCGCCAGATTCACCGAAGCCACCCTGGAAGGCTGGATCTACGCCCTCGCCCATCCGGAGGAAACCCTGGATGTGGTGCTTGGATATCTGCGGGAAGCCCATCTGCCGGCCAACCGCGCCCACCAGGCCTGGATGCTTGGCCACATGAGAGACCGCGTCCTGCGCTATCCTGACGCGATCGGCTACCTGCACCCGGACGACTTTGACAAGGTCCAGGCCATTTTGCTGGAACACGGCTGGATCTCCCAACCGGTCGACTACAAGAGCTTTTATCCCCATGAGATCAGGAAAAAAAACTAAGACCCTGGCTTTCCAGATCATCTCGTTCATCTTCTTCTTTCTGGTGATCGTCCTGGCGGTGACCTTTCTGATCATCGGGCAGCTCATCAACCGGGTCACCATTGACTCGGCCAATGAATCGATCGGCAACCTGCTCAGCGAAAAGGTCCAACTGATCGACAAGAAGCTGGTGCGGATCATGACCCAGGGCAGAACTTTCCGAAACGTCGTCAGTTCCGATGTTTTGGATGAGACCGAACTCAGGCGCCAGTTGCTGCATCTGCTGTACGACAATCCGGACCTGATCTCGGTTTGCCTCGCCTACGGAGAGGGATCTGGCCGGGAACCCCGGGTCTACCAGCTCCTGGAGGGCAGGCTCAGCTCCAAGCTGATCGCCAACCCGGATTACCAATACAAGGACTGGTATCAGATCCCCTATCTCACCCAAAAGAGCTATTGGTCCGATCCCTGGTTCGACGCGGACGGTTCGGCCCAGTTGGTCTGCTCCTATTCATTGCCCCTGGTGGTGAATGGCAGCCTCATGGGCATTCTCCGGCTGGACCTGCCTTTGGAAAATCTGCAGAGGATCGCGCTCTCCATCAAGGCCAAGGATACCGGATACGCCTTCCTGCTTTCCTACAATGGCACGATCGTTGCCCATCCGGAGGATTCCCTGGCCATGAACTACACCATCTTCGACCTCGCGGAAATCCACCAGGACGCCAGGCTGCGCGAGATCGGCAAGAGCATCGTCAACGACGAAAGCGGGATCGCGAGGATCAAGGATTGGGACCCGGAGGGGGATGTCTGGATCTATTACAGGCCGCTGCCTTCCAGCCATTGGACCCTGGCCATGATCGTTCCCCACGCGGAGCTGGTCTCCGATTACAACAAACTCACCCTGATCTATCTCATCGCTGCCGTGATAGCCTTCCTGATCGTCGCCGCCATTGTTTACGGGCGCACCCATGCCATCAACCAACCCCTCAAAAACCTCGTGGATTCCCTCAAACTCGTGGGCAGGGGGGATCTGGACTTTGAACTGAGCACCTCCACCAACGCCTACGAGATCAAGTTCCTCACCGAGGCCTTCGAGCAGATGCGCGCTTCGCTGAAGGAATATATCACCAATCTGCGCCAGGTCACAGCCGAACGCAACCGGATCATGAACGAGGTCCTCTTCGCCTCGGCCATCCAGCGCAACCTCATCCCCAAACACGACAACCCGGGACTCAGGCCCCAAAACATCTCCACCTATGGGATCCTGGAACCGGCGGGGCAGATCGGCGGCGACCTCTACGACTATTTCCTCATCGATGCCAACCATTTCTGCTTCGGCATCGCCGACGTCGTCGGAAAAGGCATCGGCGCCGCCATGTCCATGACCATGGTCACAACCCTGCTCCGCACCGTGGCCCCCTTGTACGGCACCCCGGCCCAGATCATGGGCCAGCTCAACGGATTTCTGGTCAAAAACAACCTGGAATCCAATTTCGTGACCATGACCCTGGGGATCATCGACCTCAACACCGGCGAACTGGTCTTCTCCAACGCCGGGCACGTGCCGCTCTACCTCTTGCGGAAAGACGGCAGGCTCAGGAAATTCGCCGCCACCCATTCCACCGCCCTGGGCTTCTTCGAGGAACTGGCCGTCGAATCCGAATCCCTCAAGCTGGGCCCCGGAGACCAGATCATCCTCGTCACCGATGGCGTCACCGAGGCCCTCAGCCCCGATGAAAGCCTCTTCGGCACCGCCGGCCTGGAAACAATCCTCGGCGAGCTCGCCGAAACGCAGCCCGAAAGGACCGCCCAGGCCATCCTCGCCGCCGTCAGGGATTTCTCCCGCTCCGATGACCAAAAAGACGATATCACCATCCTAGTCGTCGAATTCCAGGGAAACCTGCCCGGCTGAGCTTACCCTAAACGAACTTTCCCCACTACTTTCCGCCCTTTTGTCTGGAACCTTCGCCAGCTGCCTGCCTCTCCCCGACTTCCCGCCAATCAGGCGGGTGGTGTACGGGAGGCGTACGAGAGGCATGCGTTTAGAATATAAGGAGGGAAAGGGGGCGCTTCAATCCAGTTTGACGAAGCGTTTGACCCGGCTGCCCCGGGTATCGCGCAGTCTAAGAAAATAGATCCCGGCGGGCAGGGTCCTGAGGTCCAGGCTGAGCGGGCCGGTATCAGGGCTGATAAAATTCCAGGTTTTGACCCTCTGCCCGCGCGGGTTGTAAAGAGATACATCGAGCGCGCCCTCCAGCTTTGTGCCGGGATCCAGGGTGATGGAACCCCGGGCGGGGTTGGGATGGATGGAGAGGCTGAGCCCGGGCATGAAATCGTCATTGACTGCCGTGGGATAGAGGCCGAGATAGACAAACTCATCGCCGTGGGAGAATCTGAATTGCCCGTTCCAGGGCGGGGCGAGAGGGATCCCCTCGGTGCGGAAAGTGACTGCCGAGCTGAAGTCCAGGTCCTGAGGTTCGCCATTCGGCTGGAGCTGCCAGGCCCCTCCCCCATCGGGCAGGAATTCCGCCACGCGGGGGAAATTCTGATCGGCGTCCGTGTACGCGATATGGAAGCGGACAACGTATTGATCATCCAAAACAATATACTCCGCGCCCGGATTCTCCAGGAGGGGGGCAAAGGAGTTGGCGGTTGGCATCAGTTGCGGTTTGAAGAGGAGCTGGGCGCTGGCAACGGCGTCGGCTTGCTGCACCCCGGAGGTGAGGGTGATGCGGGAAGTGATGACACCCGTGCCGATGAGGGGATAGTCCGGATCGAACCAGGAGCTGAAATCGGCGTCCGCGGCCAGGTCGCTCAAAGCGCAGGATAGCAGGAGCAGCTCGCTTTGGGGATCGACGGATGAGCTGATGTCTCCGATGCGGACCTGGTCCGTGAGCCCGGTTCCGGAGATCTTATAGAGGCCGGGACTGATGATCGTGCCCAGGTCCACGGTGTACATCAGGCCATAAACGATGGGGTTATCGTCCGGAACGGAAGCAGGATCGACCAGGAGTACCATGTAGGCGAAAAACGTGGTGCCGGAACTGACGGGAAACTCGGTGGAATTGTTCTTGATGGCGAAAGACAGGCGTTCGGAGCTGAAACCGGCCTTGTAATGGAGGATGTCCAGGAAGTCGCCGCTGAAAAGGTTGTCCCCCGCGGGATCGGTTTCCACGAGGATGTGATGGGACAGAGGAACCGCCGTTCCCTGATCCCAAAAGACGGGATTGACCCGCAGTTCGTCTGCCTGCCCGCGATAGCCGACATAGGGATGGTCAGGAAGAGGCAGGATCCCCGAGATCCAGCCCGCGCCGAAGTTCGAGGGCTCCAGAGTGATGGTTTGCGGAGAGTTTCCCTGGTAATAGACAAGGGAATCCGCGCGGTCCGACCAGGTGAGCAGCCCGATCTGCTGAGCGCCGAAGGGCCCGCTGGAATAGATCGGCTCGAGGGGCAGGAGGGCAAAGAGGGCTGAGCCCAGGATCAGGAGCGCGGTCAAAGCGATGATGTGTTTCATTGGCGCCTTCTAAAATTTGTAGCCCAGCATCAGGCTGTAGGTTTGGTTGCGGAGCTGGACGGGTTCGAACAGCTCAAAGGTTGGCAGGGCAAGGTTGTCCCAGCCCAGAGTGAAGCGATATTCCAAAATGAGGGGGACTTTGCCCTTGAGCTCCAGATTGCCGCCGTAAACAAAGGAAAAATCGAACAGGTTGACTTCTTCGAGGCGGGACTCTTCGGTGACGGGAATCGCGTCGAATTCGCCGTCCCCGAGGGGCAGATAGAAGGTCCCATCCAGCCGGTGCCAGCCCTTGACCTTGATGCCCATGGCCGTGCCCGTGATCGCGGATATGCTCCAACCCGGCCGGTCGAGGGTTTTTACCTTGAGCAGGATGGGGACTTCCAGGTAATCCAGATAATATTTGACGTTCATCACGGCGGGTTTGTCCAGTTCCACCATTTCCCCGTCTTCCTCCATCCTGATGATGGTGATGTTTTGCTCCGAGCCCTTCATGGAATAGAGCAGCTCGTAGCCCAGGCTGAAATTGGGGAGGATGTTCAGGTCCAGCCAGGCCCCCGCGGAAATTCCGGGACGCATAACTGATTGGACCTCGAGATCGTTATCGGCGGCCTTGGTGCCGTAGTGCTGGGAGAGGTTGAAGCCCAGTTTGGGACCGAAATCGACGGTGGTCCGGGCAAAAAGACAGCCTGCTGAAACAATGATCAAGGCAAGGGAAATGAGATATTTCACACTACTACTCGTTTAGAGCGGTTCCGATCATGCTTTGCAGATGTTCGGCCAGCTCGATCTTTTGGTTGTAGAGGGGATCATCCGGCCTGACGGGAGGCAGGATGGTGATGGTCACTTGCGCTGCGTGGATGTGATTGTCGATCTCCATGATGCGCCAGGAAGACTTGATCGCGAAGGGAATGATGGTGGCATCGGCCATCTGGGGCAGTTTCAGGCTGCCGAGGTGGAATTTCCGCAAAACCTCCGGATCGCTGCGCCCACCTTCGGGAAAGATGACCAGGGGATGGCCCTGGCGGATGATCTCCGCGCTGGCTTTGAAAGTGGCCATCGCCTGCCGGGCGCTGTTGCGGTCGATGAAAACACAGGGCAACTGGTGCATCCATTGGCTGAGCGCGGGTATTCTGAAGAGTTCCTGTTTGGCGACGAATCCCACCGGGCGGCCAATCCAGCCCAGGAAACAGGGAATGTCGAACAGGCTCTGGTGGTTGCCGATGAAAACCAGTCGGGTGGCGTTGGGGATCAGCTCACGGCCATTGATCCGGACCCTTGAGCCGGTGGAGCGGACCGTCACCCTGGCCCAGGTTGAAGCCACCAGCCAGGCCAGATGGCGATACTTGCCGGGCGAGACGAAAGGTTTGAAGATCAGGAGGAAAGGCAAGGCGAGAAAGGTAAGCAGCATGAACAGCACGTACCAGGCTTTCCAGAGAATGGTGGTCAGCAGTTTGAGCATCGCGGTTGAATCCTTAGCTGAGATTGACCCATTCAGTGTAAAGGTCATGGAGGGAGGAGATCCAGGCATCCCTGTCCCGGGCGTATCTGAGGATGCTCCAATAGACGCTGCCCCAGAGGGTGAAATCGATGGGATCGAAGCTGACATTGTGCCAGAGCAGGGAAAGATGGGACTGGTATTTGTCGGCCATGTTGATCAGCCGCTTCAGGGTGCGTTTGGCCGCCTGGGGAGTGAGGTTCATGGCCTTTTTGGAATAGAGGGTGGTATCCATCACGATGAGCGGGATCTCGAGGACGCGGAAAGGCCTGTTTTCTTCGAGGTTGAAGGGATAGAAGGGAAAGGAAATGCCGGCCCGGAAACCGATGTTTTCCCAATAGCCCAGGGTGCTGTCATACTGGATCCCGGCTTCTTCGAGGATCCTGAAGCTCCGCTGGTAATCGAAATTCAGATAGTGGGAGCGGTAGCCGGTGACCTCGAAGCCGACTGACCTCAGGTTGGCCATCTCCTTGCGGAGCGCGTTCCCGTCGTAAGCCGATTCGGGGCTTCCATGCAGTCCAACCTCCTGATCCCCGAGGATCCTGACCAGCCTGTCCCTGATCCTGGGATCCGCGATGTAGTTTTGCCGCGCGTCCTCAAAATCGTCCTTGCCAAAAAGGAACCAGGTGGACCGGACATCGAGGTCCTCCTCCTTGCGCAGGATCCAGCGGGCCTGGCGCTGCGGATTGTGGATCAGGTTTTTGTGCAGGGTGTGGCCGAGGATCTTGTAGGTGGCGTTGACCGGCCTCTTGAAGAAGGTGCGGAGGTTGTATCTGAGCGTTTCCGCCTTTTGCCCGGGAGCCCAGTAATCCCAATAATCGATGTCGTGGGAGAGGGAGATGGAGAACCTGTATTCCTTGTTCCAGGAGATCTCGCGGATGAACTGGGGCAGGGAGTTGCCCATCGCGAACAGCAGCATCTGGCAATAGACGTCGATGACGGGAACATCTATGAAGTCCCACCTGTATTGCAAGGATTGCCGATAATCCACCCTGCCGCGCGCTTCGCCATGATAACCCAGGATGTATTCATGCCAGCAGGTGAGAAAATAGAAGCCGCTGGCGACGATGTCCTTGCGGAAGGTTATGCTTTGGGCATTGAAGGAGAAAATAGAGCCGGGCTGGGAAAACAGGAAGGGAATGTACTCGTTTTTGTATTTGTTGAAATTGACCAGGTCCAGGGGATAGAGTTCGCGCTGTTCGAAGAAGCCGGAAGTTCCCTCCGCGAAGTGGATCTTGATGGGATATCCCTTTTCCGTGGCGCGCCCGTAATAGATGTGGGCCCCCTCAAAGTGCTTTTCGTAATAGAACTGGGGATGCAGGCGCAGGACCGAACAGAAGGTGCGCAGGACAAATTCCGCCTTGGGAATGTACTCCCGGGGCAAATTGAGCAGGATGATGATGTTGGGGAATTTGTCCATGGGAGCTCAGTTCTGCGCGCTATCAGGCCGTTTCGGCTTCAGCTCCGGTTCCGCCTTGACGGCTTTCGGGGCTTCCAGCAGCACCATGTCCAGGGCATCCTTCACGTCATCGACGAAATTTATCTCCATCCCCTCAAGAATGTCCCGGGGAAAATCGCTGAGGGTTTCCTCGTTCTCGCGGGGCACGATGAGTTTGTTGATCCCGGCACGCTTGGCCGCCAGGATCTTCTCTTTCAGGCCGCCGATGCCCAAAACCTTGCCCGTCAGGGTCACTTCACCCGTCATGGCGATATCGTGCTTGACCTTTCTGCCCGTGAACAGCGAGGCCAGAGCCGTGGTTAGCGTGATCCCGGCAGAAGGGCCGTCCTTGGGTACCGCTCCGGCGGGGAAATGGATGTGGATGTCGTATTTTTCCAGTTCGCGGGGATCGATGCCGTATTTTTGGTAATTCGCCTTGAGATGGCTGAGGGCGATGCGGGCCGATTCCTTCATCACCTCGCCCAAAAGCCCGGTGAGGAGGATCGCGCCCTTGCCCGGCATGCGGGTGGTCTCGCAAAAGAGGATCTCGCCGCCATAGGCGGTCCAGGCCAGGCCGGTGGCGATGCCGACCTCGGGTTTGCGGTTGGCGATCTCGAGGGTGAATTTGCGGGGGCCGAGAAAGCCGCTGATGTTGGAGGCCTTGATCTGGTATTCCTTTGACTGGCCGGAGGCGACCTCGCGGGCGATCTTGCGGAAGATGGAGCCGATCCTGCGCTGGAGATTGCGCACTCCCGCTTCCCGCACATAGTAGCGGATCAATTCCTGCAGGGCGGATTTATGGAACCTGATCTTCTGTTGGGAGAGGCCGTTGGCTTCTTTTTCCTTGGGGATCAGGTAGTGGCGGGCGATCTCGATCTTGTCCGTCTCCAGATAGCTGGTGAATTCGATGATCTCCATCCTGTCGCGCAGGGCGGGAGGAATGGTCTCCAGGGAATTGGCGGTGGTGATGAACATCACTTCGGAGAGGTCGAAAGGCAGATTGATGTAGTTGTCCACGAAGCTGTTGTTCTGCTCGGGATCGAGCACTTCCAGGAGGGCGGAAGACGGGTCACCGCGGAAATCGCGGCCCAATTTGTCTATCTCGTCCAGCATGAAGACCGGATTGGCCGTGCCCTGGCGCTTGATCTCCATGATGATCTTTCCAGGCATGGCGCCGATATAGGTCCTGCGGTGGCCGCGGATCTCGGCCTCGTCGTGGATCCCGCCCAGGGACATGCGGATGAATTTGCGGTTCAGCGCCCGGGCGACAGATTGGCCGATCGAGGTCTTGCCGGTGCCGGGAGGCCCCACGAAACAGAGGATCGGGCCTTTGAGCCGGCCCTTGAGCTTTTTCACGGCAATGTATTCGATCACGCGTTCCTTGGGCTTTTCCAAGCCGTAATGGTCGTGGGTGAGGATGCGATCGATCTGGTTCAGGTCCAGCCTGTCCTTGCTGTAGGTGCGCCAGGGCAGATTGACGATCCAGTCCAGATAATTGCGCAGCACGGCATATTCGCTGGCCGCGGGCTGCATGGTCGAGAGCCGGCCCAATTCCTCATAGGCCACTTCCTCGACATAGTCGGGCAGCTTGTTCTTTTCGATGAGCTCCTTCCATTTCAGGATCTCTTTGCTCACCTCGTCGCTTTCGCCCAATTCCTTGCGGATCGCGTCCATCTGCTCCCGCAGGTAGTAGCGGCGCTGGTCTTCGGTCATTTCCAGCTGGATGTTGCTGCGGATGTGGTTTTCGATGCGCATCTGCTTGATCATCTCGGCCAGGCAGTTATTGAGGTGTTTGAAGCGCTTTTTCAGGTCGATCGTTTCCAGGATGATCTGCCGGTCTTCGATCTGGAGGTCCAAGTTGCCGGCAATGATGTCCGCCACCCTGCCCGCCTGATTGATGTTGTTCAGGCCGGAGATCATCTCATTGTTCAGGATGGTGCTTTCCGAGGCGATCTTTTCCATCAGCTCGATGGCGATGGTCCGCAGGGCATGGATCTCGGTATCCTCCACATGCTGCTCGGGGATGGTTTCCACGTCCACCATGACGAAGGGTTCGCGCTGCACCGCCTTCTGCAGGCGCAGGCGCGATGTTCCCTGCAAGAGCAGGCTGATCGAACCATCCTGATTTCTCAGCATCCTCAATATGGACACAGAGGTGCCAGTTTCATACAAGCCGAGATCATTGGGGTTGTCTTTATCCTTGTCCAGGAAAAAGGCCATGGTCTTGTCCTGGGAAAGGGCGTGGTCTATCACCAGCTTGGATTCCTCATCGGTGACCACCAGCGGCATCAACAGGTAGGGAAACATCACCACGTTGTTGATATGCAGCACTGGCAGGGTCCTGGGTATCCGGTTGCTTTGTTCTTCCATTTTTGCGCTCCTAGGTGTGTTCATGGTTCAGGGCCGGAGGTTCTGTCTGAATTTCTGCCGCCAAGGGGATCAGGCCAGGATCAGAAAGAGGGCCATGTTCAAGACGCCAATGATTAAATTGATGGCCAGAAATGCCAGCAACAGGGGTTTGAAGACATATTGGCGGAAATACTTGTAGAAGAAATCGATGCTGAACTGGTCGTCATATTCGTCTATCCGGTGCTCGACCCGCCATTGCTCGATGAAGTGGGGAACGGCCTTGCGCAGGATCTTGGAGGCCACTTCCCTGACAGCGGACGCGACGGCAGTGTGGATCTTGTCCTTGAAACCTCTGGGCAGAAACACCCAATCATCGATGAAGCCGGTCTGGTCCCAGACCGTCTGCCAGATCTGTTCTTCCCATTTATTCAGATATCCGGATTTCCGGGCTTTGTTTTCCGCCTGGTCCAGGTAATCCTGCAGGATGTCCCGAACCTTGTTGAAAAGCCAGTCACGCTTGCGCACCAGGAATCCGGGAGTGAGCGGGATCTTCAGGCCCAGGACCACCAGTTGCCTGCGATTGAACAAAAACCATCTGACCTTGAGCAGCAGCAAGGTGCCCAAAGCGATATTCCAGACTATGAATAGCAGCGATTTTAGAAACAGCATCTGTTACTCCTTGTTTTAAAGCCTGAAGAGTGGCAATGCCCCTCTTTCAGAACCAGTGGGAAAACTCTGATAAATTCCCCCTTGTTTTCAGAAGATTGGTTTCCTGTACGTTTCCCGCCGGATACCCGCCCGTTTGGCGAGCAATCGGCGTGATACAGGCAGGAAACGAAAGGTAAGAATTCAAGGGCGATTTCTTGGGAATCCGGGATAAAGTCCACTTTGTTTGAAATGGAGCCAGCAAAATCACACATCATTAAGAATGTGCCCCATTTTTTCTTTTTTGGTCTGCATGTAGGTCCGGTTCTTATCCTGAACTGGTATTTCGATGGGCACGCGCTCCACGATTTCGAGCCCGTAGCCCTGCAGACCCACGATCTTCTTGGGGTTGTTGGTCAGAAGCCTGATCTTTTTTAATCCCAAGTCTTTGAGGATCTGGGCCCCGATCCCGTAATCACGCAGATCGACGGGAAATCCCAGGTCCAGATTCGCCTCGACCGTATCCCGGCCCTCATCCTGAAGATGATAAGCCCTCAGTTTGTTCACGAGGCCAATACCCCGGCCTTCCTGGCGCATGTAGAGGATAACGCCCGCGCCCTGCCCGGCGATCAGCTCAAACGAGCGTTTCAGCTGCTCCCCGCAATCACAGCGCTGGGAAAACAAGGCATCCCCGGTGAGGCATTCGGAATGGACCCTCACCAGTACAGGATCTTTCTTATTGATCTCGCCCATGACCAAGGCCAGATGGTATTCTTCGGAAACCGTGCTGATATAGGTGAGGATCCTGAATTCGCCATAGGGGGTGGGCAATTTGGCCCGGGAGACGCACTCGACCAGCTTCTCCTGATGCCGGCGAAAGCGGATCAGCTCAGCGATGGTGACTATCTTGAGCCCGTGTTTGGCGGCAAAGGGGATCAGGTCGTCCAGCCTGGCCATTTCGCCATCCTCACGGATGATCTCGCAGATGGCGCCCACAGGCATCCGCCCGGCCAGTTTGGCCAGGTCCACAGCCGCTTCTGTGTGCCCGGCGCGTTTGAGCACGCCGCCTTTCTCGGCCAGGAGGGGAAAGATATGCCCCGGACGCATGAAATCCTCGGCCCGGCTGTCTGGACGGGCCAAAGCACGGATGGTCCTGGCCCGTTCGGACGCGGAGATTCCTGTGGTTGTTCCTTCCACCACGTCTACCGAGATGGTGAATTTTGTGCCGTGGCGGTCTGTGTTTTGAATGGTCATCAAAGGTATGTCCAGACGCCGCAGGGCCTGGGTTTCCATCGGCACGCAGAGCAGCCCCTTCCCGTGGGAGATCATGAAATTGACTTGGGCGGAATTGATCGCGTCCGCCGCCATCAGCAGGTCTCCCTCATTTTCCCGGTTCTCATCGTCCACCACGATCAGCATGCCTCCTTCGGAGATGATGCCGATGGCTTCTTCGATCGGGCAAAACACGCTGGATCTTGTACTTTCGGTCATTGTTACCACACTTCGTTGTCTTTGAGGATCAAGTTTAAATCCCTCGCATCCGTGTCAATGCCAAAATACTTCTCCAGCCAATTCAGCGCGTAGAGAAAATCCTCCGGCGGATCGGCCTTGATATCCAGGTTTATTTTGCTGATGGGATGGACAAACTCCAGCCGCCACGCGTGCAAGGCCTGCCGGTGCAGATGAGTGGTCAGCAGCTCCGTGACCTTGCGTTTCATGTTTTCTGGGACCAGCGCGTGCACCTGGCGCCTCGTATTATAGAGCAGATCGCCCAGCAGGGGCAGGTTGCGGTCGGCAAAGTGCACCCGGATCTGATGCATCCGGCCAGTTTCCAGCTTTACTTTCACCAGGGCGAAGTAGTAAAAATACCTGATCACCTTATAGGCCGTGAGCGACCAGCGTCCCTCTTTGACCACGCACATCTTGCGGGGATTGCTGATGCTGCGTCCGATATGGCTTTCGATGCTGTCCTCGGCCGGATCGGGAATGCCGCAGGTTATGGCCAGATAGGTCTTGTTGATCTGGCGATTGGCGAACATGTCGTTGAGGGCGCTTTGGGTGGGGTCGTTCTTGGCAATGATCATCAGCCCGGAAGTTCCGCGGTCGAGCCTGTGCACGATCCCGGGCCGGTTGGCCTCCCGCCCGCTGGAAAGATCTTCCCGCCAGCGGAAAACCATGGCGTTCACCAGAGTCTGGTCCACATTCCCATAACCCGGATGAACTATCATGCCAGGCTCCTTGTTGATCACGGCCAGGTCTTCGTCCTCATAGACCACATCCAGAGGGATGTTTTGGGGTGTAACCTCGGTTGGCTGCAGTTCAGGCAGGGACACCTCCACCTCGTCCCCAGGGTGAAGCAGGAAGCTTTTTTTCACCGGGATCTTGTTGACCAGAATGCGGTCTTCCTCAATAAGGCGTTCGATGAAGGTCCGGCTGTACAGTTCCTGAACGCGCAGGTCTACCAGGAAGCGATCCAGCCTGTCTGGATCCTCGCGCTCAAAAACCACCCTGATCTTATTTGACATGCTCTGTGAAATTCAGGATGAACACCCCACCGATGGGGTCGCCATTGATGTTTCTGACTACTGAGCCATTGATCAAGGCCTGCTGCCTGTAATCGATATCCGGGATCTTGGCATCATAGAGGTTGTCGCCAAAACGC
Organism: Candidatus Syntrophosphaera sp.; assembly: GCA_019429425.1. Lineage (NCBI taxonomy): Bacteria > Pseudomonadati > Candidatus Cloacimonadota > Cloacimonadia (SeqCode) > Cloacimonadales (SeqCode) > Cloacimonadaceae (SeqCode) > Candidatus Syntrophosphaera > Candidatus Syntrophosphaera sp. Next base: position 4,928 of record JAHYIU010000038.1, on the reverse strand, counting down.
AGGGCATCCGAGACCTTGTCAAAAACCTTGCGGTCGAAATCCGATTTGAGGCTCAGGCTGTTGATGTTTTTCACCTCATTCAGGATCGGATACCTGCGGCGCAGGGCATCGTTGCAATAGCTCACATCCCCGTTCGAGAGGGCGATCAGCGCCCCCTGGGGCAGGAGGTTGATCAGCTGCTTGAGTCGTTGGTCATGTTCGTGGATCTTTAGTTCCTTGGCCTGGTCGAAGCCCTGGACGCTTCTCAGCATGGTTTTGATCCCCAGCAGCAGGCTCAGGATCTCCTTATCCTCTGCAAAGCTATCGGTGTCGATGTCCACGTCGTAACTGCCGCGGGAAATCTCGCTGATCGTTTTGTCCACCAGCTTGAGAGATTTCTTGATCCGCAGCGGGATGTAGTTGTAGATCACGATCGCGTAGGCAAAAATCACAAACACAAACACGATGATCGCCGTCTGCAGGTCATTGACCATGGACGCCAGGTCCTTGGCCCGCGTGCTGATGAGCAGCAGCAGCAGGGATTCAAAAAACACCAGGGCCAGGAGTATCGTTATCACGAGGTGATACAGGGAGTTGATCGATCTTTTCATAGCAGGTCCTTCTTGGTGGCGGCATCGTAGATCAGGTCGTCGATGTTTTTCTTCTGTCCCATCAGGATCAGGATATCCCCGTCGTTCACGATGTCGTTGGCACCCGGCATATCGTTGAGCCGCTGCTCGATTACGTTCTTGCCTTCATCGGTAACGGCCAGATAATCATATTTGATGGCGATCACGCTGATCCCTCTTTGCGTGGGCAGGGCAAGTTCCTGCAGGGTTTTCCCCACAAAACTCACCGGCGCTCGCAGTTCGATCACGCTGTGGCCGCTGGAAAGATTGAAATACTCGATCACATTCTTGGAGACCAGGGTCTTCGCCAACTGCGTGCCCACCAGCTCTTCAGGCAGAAGAGTGCGCTGGACCCCGATCAATTCAAGGATCCGCCCGTGCAATTGATTCTCCACCTTGGCATAGATCACCCCCACACCGATCTTTTTAAGGATCGCCGCGGTGAGTATCGACTCCTGGATGTTGCTACCAATGCCCACGATCACGGCGTCAACCTCGTTCAGGTTAAGATTGCGCAGGATGCTTTCCTCGGTGGAATCAAGGCAAACCGCCTGGGCGACCTTGCCGCTGATCTCGTCCACGAGTTCCTGGCTTTTATCAATGGCGATCACTTCCATGCCGTTCTCAGCCAGAATGTTAGCGACTGTCATGCCGAAACGGCCCAGGCCGATGACTGCGTAGCGTGCCATATTGTCTCCTTCAGCCGATGGCTATGGTTTCCTCGGCGTAGTTGATATTGGTGTGTTTCTTCTTCAGGGAAAAAGCGTAGATCAGAGTCAGCGGGCCTATCCTGCCAATGTACATCAACAGGGTGATCAGCAATTTCCCGATCATGGACAGTTCGGAGGTGATCCCGGTGGAAAGACCGACCGTGCCAAAAGCTGACAACGCCTCGAACAGGACCTTCTCGAAAGGCTGTGATTCCACCAGCATCAACAGCACCAACACGGTGAACACGATGGCGGCGGAAAGGATCGCCACTCCCGTGGCTTCCCGGAAATTGCCGATGGGAAGGCGGCGCTTGAAGATCGTGATGTCCTTTTTTCCTTTCAACAGCGAAACGATCGTGAACGCCAAAACCGCGAAGGTGGTGGTTTTGATGCCGCCACCCGTCGATCCCGGCGAAGCTCCAATGAACATCAGGGCCATCACCACCATCAGAGTGCTTTTCCCCAGCGCACCGATATCCACAGTGTTGAAGCCCGCCGTCCTGGTCGTTATGGATTGGAACAGCGAGCTGATGAAACGGCGGAAGAGGGAAAATCCCTGCATCGTGCCGTTGTATTCAAAGACAAAGAAAACCAGGAAACCCGCGATGATCAGCAAAGCCGTTGCCGAGAGCACGATCTTGGTGTGCAGGCTCAGTTTCTTTACCCTGTCCCGGTAAAAAACAAAGCGGTTGATGTCGATGATCACGGTAAAGCCGATCCCGCCCAATAGGATCAGCAGAGGTATCGTAAAGCTCACTATCGGGCTTCCGCCATAGCCCATCATGTTATCGCTGAACAAAGAAAATCCCGCGTTGCAAAAGGCGGAAACAGAATGGAACACAGCCTGGTAGATGGCCCGCTGGGTGGAAAAATCCTGGGAGAATTTGAAAAACAGCAGTACCGCCCCCACCGTCTCGATTATGACGGTCACCAAGGCAATGTTCTTCAGCAGCGTGAAAACATTCACGATCCTGCTTCCCCCCACCACCTGGCTCATCACGTTTTTCAGCTTCAGGTTGATGTTTTGCCCCAGCAACAGGGCAAAGACCGTCGAAACCGTCATGATCCCCAGCCCGCCGATCTGGATCAGGACCAGGATAACCAGCTGGCCAAAGAAACTCCAGTGCCCGCCTGTGTCCACAACGATCAAACCAGTCACGCAGGTGGCCGAAGTTGAAGTGAACAGGGCGTCCACCATCGGCGTAACTCTGTTCTGCGCCGAAGAAACAGGCAGCATGAGCAGGACCATCCCCAAGAAGATAACCAGGGCGAAGCTCAGCAGAAGGGTCACGGGCGGATTTCCGGAAAGCCAGTGGTAGAGCTTGCCTTGGGAGAACCGGAAAAGCAGGAATTGCAGGATGAAGTAGGTTTGGCGCACCAACAAAAAGAAAATGACGAATTTCGCGCTATAGAGCAGGAGCAGGGTGCCCATCACCAGCATGATCATGTCGAGGAGGATGATCTTTTGCTTGCCTATCGCTTCTCCAAATAGGACCCGGTTCAGGATCGTCAGCAGGAGCAGCACCAGGTTGGCGACTGCTGTGTAGTTCTCCACCCTGGCGTAATCAGTGTAGTAGCCGATCAAAGGTTCCAGGAACAGGACGAAGAAGCTCCAGAAGGCCAAAAGATAGGCCACGATCTCGATATGGCTCAGGATCTGCTCAAATGTCTTGCGCATGCTTGTTTCTTAGAGGCTGTCCACTATATCCTTGATCGATACTGCCACCGCGGCGATGTCCCGGCCCGCGTCGATCAGGGCCAGGAGTCCCTGTTGCCCGAAGAATTCTTTCAGGACCAGGGTTTGTTCGTAAAACTCCCGCAACCGCTTGGAGATCGCTTCCGGACGGTCGTCGTTGCGGATCGACAGGGCCCCGCCGCATTCGTCGCAGATACCGTCCTGCCGGGGCTTGTTGCTGATCAGGTTGAAATTTGCCCCGCAAGAGGGGCAGATCCTGCGCGAGGATATTCGCTCTATGGCGGCAGCCTCGTCGAGTTCCAGGAAAAAAGCCATCAACACCTGGAAATGCTCCACCAGGTATTCCGCCTGCCTCAGGGTCCGCGGAAAGCCGTCAAAGACGATCCCCTGGCGGTCCGGGAGCAGCGATCTGGCGATGATCTCGAAGACCAGTTCATCCGGGACCAATTCCCCGCGGCTGATTATGTCCTGCGCTTTCAGTCCCAGCTCTGTTTGGTGCAGGACCTGTTCCCGCAGGAGGTCGCCGATGTTCACGTGCTGAAAGTTCAGGCTTTCGCTCAGAAGCAGGGCCTGGGTGCCTTTGCCGCTGCCCTGGATGCCGAAGAAGACGTAACATTGCATATGTTTCACCTCAAGTTATCCCTTAAATTACAGCTCCGCCTGTTTGTCAAGTTTTCTGGCGTTCCAGGACCACAAAAGCGAGGGCGAATTCCTTTTCATGGCTGAGGGAGAGATGGATCCCCGTTACCCCGAGCCCAGCCAGAATTTCCTTGGTTGCGCCGTGGGCAAGGATCTCCGGCCTAAACCGGCCTGTCTGGAGAACTTCGATGTCCAGCCAGTTGACCCGTCCGTCCCAGCCCGTCCCCAGAGCCTTCATCAGTGCTTCCTTGGCCGCAAAGCGCGCCGCAAAGGATTGCTCCGGATTGCTTCGTCCGCCGCAATAGCTGATCTCACCAGCGGTGAAGACTTTGTCCGCGAAACCGGGATAGAGCTCAAGCAGCCTGCGGATGCGTTCGATCTTCACGATGTCCGTGCCAATGCCAATGATCATTTCCCGCCCCAGAATTTCTTTTCATGGTCCAGCAGCCACTCCTTCAGGTCCAGGCCTCCGGCATAGCCTGTCAATGAGCCGTCGGACCCGATCACTCTGTGGCAGGGGATGATGAGCGCCACCGGATTGTTGTGGACCGCCTGCCCCACAGCCCTGTAAGCGCCCGGGCGGCCTATCCTCTCCGCGATTTGCTTGTAGCTCCTGGTCTGGCCGGCTGGAATTTCCAGCAAAGCCTGCCAAACCTGCATCTGAAACTCCGTCCCGCGCAGCCTGAGCTTGAGGCTTAAGCCCTCATTACTTCCGGCGAAATAGGCCCGGAGCTGGCGCAAGGCTTCAGCCATTTCAGGCGATTGGGCCTCTGCTGCTCCGGCTTTTTCCGCGAAGAGGAGCTGGGAAACCTCTCCGTCTTCCAGGTCCAGCCTGAGAATATGCCCGTCCTGTTCGATCCAGGCTGTCTCGCGTATGCTCATCTCAAATTCAACCTCTTCATTTCGAATCCGAAAAAACAAGAGCCCCGTCCGCGCATATTCCGGGACTGGGGCTCTGATTGATAGTGTTTCGCAACTATGCAGTGAAACGTCTGCGTTCTTTGATCCGGCCCGCTTTTCCCTTGGCCTGGCGCAGATAGAAAAGTTTGGCCCTGCGCACCTGCCCGAAGCGGACGATCTCAAGCTTGTCGATGTTGGGCGAATTGAGCGGGAACACGCGTTCCACGCCGACGCCGTTTGATATCTTCCTGACTGTGAAGGATTTGGAGATGCCTGATCCGCGTTTTTGGATCACGATCCCCTGGAACACCTGAACGCGTTCCTTGCCACCTTCCTTAATTTTATAATGGACCTTCACCGTGTCGCCTGCGCGAA